>JANNAJ010000685.1:0-7613 GCA_031384285.1 Verrucomicrobiota bacterium | reverse complement strand
TCGGAAAACCACGCATCCACCGCATTCACAGCCGATAGCAAATCAACTCTCGCTCCTCAACCGGACACTAGTGGGTGGCACCTATCGCGCTGCGACAAGTGGAAGGACACCTCCGCCCTGTCGAACGCATCGGACAGATCGTCCGCTCGGCGCGGACGTAATGCTCGCAGCGCGAGCATCCTACCTTCGGCCGCCCGCTGGACGCGGGCTGTTTTGTCGCAGCGCGACAAAACCAACCGCGGTAGACCGGCTCGCGCTGCGAGCCTCAGTCTGGACGGTAGAACGGCTCGCGCTGCGAGCCGTGGTCCGGCCGGTGGTCCGGCTCGCGCTGCGAGCCGTGTCTGGAAGGTAGATAGCCTCACGCCGCGAGCCGGTCCGTTCCGCCCCCGCCTTCGCGACCACCGAATCCCCGCTCACTCCGCCAAAACTTTCTTCAATACATCCGTTACCTCTGGCGGCAGATCACGCAAGGCAGGGTGAACAACCATGAATCTGAAAGAAAACCTGCCCTCCCGTCCCGCCACGGATGCCCCCGGTTTTGCCGGGAATGGGATCACCGCCAACCCGCGCTCCGGCTTTGGCCGGGCGTTCGCATGGCTCCTCCTCGCCTTCGCGCTGCTGGCTCCGGCGGCGCAGGCGGCCAACATCACCAAGACATTCTCCTTCGTCGCCACTTACCCCTCCGCTCGTGTGACGGGATCGTTCACTGTCACGTTTGACCCGTCGGTTTCTGTCAACGATCAAGCTGCGAACATCACCGTCAATAGCCTCAGCATCCCGTACCAAGGAGCCTTGGTTTTTCCTACTACACTGCAAATGGGATTCTAGTTATCGGTGCCGATGGAACTACGTCTGGAATCAACGGCGTCAATGATTTCCAACTAAACGTCGGGAATGCTGCGACCACCCCTACATACACCGCTTTTTCCTACTCAGCGAATCCGTTCAATGCTCCATCCACCATCACCCCCGGAGACACCCTCACCGGCGGCTGGGTGAATGGCGCGAACTTCACCATCGGCGGCGGGAGTTGTCGTGCAAGAGACCGGGCAAGGTCTCTTCAACGTAGGAGCTGGGACCACCGTGAGCTTCACCGGGCTGACGATGTCCTCCGACACCATTTGCATCTACAGCCTCGGCACGATCACCGTCAGCAACTGCGTCTTCACCTCGCCTTCATTCGCTGGCGGCTACGGCATCGATAGCTCCTACGTGGCGACGGTGACGGGCTGCACGTTCATCGACATCGCTCAAGGCGCGATCAGCAATGGAGCGACCGGCACCCTCACGGTGGGCGACAGCTCATTCATCCGTTGTAACGGGGGCATCTACAACGGAGGAACCGCGACCATGATCGGCTGCGCCATGGACGATACGCAGGCGTCTTACCCTGAATACAGCCTGCTCAACGGCGGAACGCTGACGGTGACCAATTGCAGCATCGCGGACAAAGGCTGGAACTTGGGTTTGTTCTACAACGCCGGCACACTGGTCTTCCAAAACTGCACGCTGGTCGAGAACGGCTCCGTTCCGAGCAGCGTCATCGGCGGCACGGTGACGCTGAAAAACACGCTCTACCGGAGGGACCCCGCTGCAGGTGCGACCACCGACGGCGGCGGCAACCTCCTCCTGGACCGCACAGGCACCGATGCCCCGACCCTCGCCGCCGACCTCGCCGCGCTCGGGCTAGACCCGACCGGGCTCCAGGACAACGGCGGGCCAACGCTGACCATCAAACTGTTCGGCGGCCCCGCCATCAACGGCGGCCTCCCGGCCAACATCCCCGTCGGCCTCACCACCGACCAGCGTGGTGGCGGTTTCCCGCGCAGCGTGGGCACGGTGGATATCGGCGCGTATGAACACCCGGACCCCGTGGACCTCGTGTCCACCACCGCCAGCGCGGCGGAAGGCACCGGCGCAGGCACCACCACCTTCACCTTCACCGTCTCCCGCCCTGGTGCGACGACGGCAGCAGTGACGCTCGACTACGCCGTGACCGGCACCGGCACCAACCCTGCGGACGCTGCCGACTTTGGCGGAACCCTGCCCAGCGGAAGCATCACCCTCGGCGTGGGCGTGGCCAGCAACACCATCATCATCCAAGTCAGCAAAGACGCTCTCGTGGAGCCGGACGAGACGTTTACCCTCACCCTGAGCAACCCCACCGCCGCCCACGCCGTGGCCGGCAGCGGAGCGGTGGCGACCATCTTGAATGATGATGTGGCGCCGAACAGCGCCCCGACCGACATCACGCTCTCGAACGCCGCCCTGGCGGAGAACAACGCGGCGAACGCGACCGTGGGCACGCTCTCCGCGACCGATTCGGACGCGGGCGAAACGCACACCTTCACCCTTGTCGCCGGCACCGGCAGCACCGACAACGCGGCCTTCTCCATCACGGGGAGCGCGCTGAAGATCAACGCGGCAGCCGATTTCGAGGCGAAGAGCAGCTACGCCATCCGTGTCCGCGTCACCGACAGCGGTGCCGGCAACCTCACTTTCGAGAAGCCGTTCATCATCACGGTGACGGATGTGAACGAGCCGCCGATCGGCGGGCTGGACGGCATCGCTCGTCTGGACAACACGACGCAGGCGAAGATCAAGATGGCCGTGCTGCTGGGCAATGACACGGATCCGGAAGGCGACCCGAGGACCATCACCGCGGTCTCCAACGCCCAACCGCCCGGCTCGGCGGTCGGCATCCTCGGCGGCTTCGTCATCTACTACTCGCCGTCGAACAACGCCGGGGACGGCAGCTTCGACTACACCTTGAGCGACGGCCATGGCCACACGGTGACGGTGACGGTGACGCAGGTGGTGGTGCCGCCTCCGGCGCAGGCGCCGAACGCGGCGAGCATCACCATGGTCGGCAGCGACGTGGTGCTGAGCTACGTCGGCGTGCCGGGGAACCAATACCGGATTCAGTACACGACGAGCACGGGGCCGGCCTACGTCTGGCAGGAGTTCAATCCTTTGGCGGTGTACACGGCGCCGGCCAACGGCGTCTTCACCCACACCGACGTCAACCCGTCCGGACCCGTCCGGCTGTACCGCGCCATCCCGCATCCGTGAACGACGCAACGGATACGAAGCACCACCGACAACCGATCACTGATTACTGATTACTGATTACTTCCCCCCATGAAGTCCCTCCTCCCCATCGCCCTTGTGCTCCTGGCCGCCGCTCCTTCCGCCTCGGCGGTGGTGATCGTGGAGCCGACGCGCACCTTCACCGTCGGCATCGACATCGCGGACATCCAGGATCCGACCGTAAGCTTCCTGCAGACGGTCTCCGACTCGGCCATCATATCGCTGACGAAGGTCGAGGTCGGGCTCACGCTGGTGGGCCGTGGGACCGGCGGGTTCGCCAGCGAGATGTTCGTGTCGCTCAACAAGGACCTTGGATCCACCGCGAGCCTGCTCAACCGGGTGGGCGTCAGCGGCTCCGACCTGATCGGCCAGCCCTACGACGGCTGGGACGTGACCTTCTCCGACGGAGCGGTCAACGGCGACATCCACACCTCGTCGCTTTCCAGCGGCATCCAGAACGGCATCTGGCAACCTGACGGGCGCATCTTCGCCACCGACACCGCGCGCACGTTGCAACTCGGCATCTTCAACGGCGGCACCGGCAACGGCGCCTGGCGTCTCAACCTCGCCGATCTCGGCGCCGGCGGCACCATGCGCCTCGAAAACTGGTCCCTCACCCTCTCCGGCGACAACGGTCTCGCCGCCGTCCCGGAACCCGCCGAGATGGCAGGCGTCGTCGGATTCGGCCTCCTGGCCGTCGCCGCTTGGCGCAGACGGAAGCACTGAGCCGACAGCCGCGGACGGGTTGCTCGCAGCGCGAGCATTGCCACCTCGGGGCGGGATGCTCGCAGCGCGAGCATCGCTACCTCGTGGGCGGGGATGTTCGCAGCGCGAGCATTGCTACCTCGGGGGCGGGGATGCTCGCAGCGCGAGCATTGCCACCATCGGTCCGCCCGCTGGACGCGGGCTGTTTTGTCGCAGCGCGACAAAACCCACCGCGGTAGAAACCCGCGGTAGACCGGCTCGCGCTGCGAGCCGTGGTCTGGACGGTAGCCGTCGCCGTCTGGTGTCGACGGAAGCACTGAGCCGAACACGCACAGACGGCGCCCCTGCTGCATTGGAGCAACGGCTTCGACGTCGGCTGGAACCAGACGCTCAGCGGTTCCAGCGCGGTCGGCACCGATGCGGCGATCGTCGTCAGCGGGTTCAAGACCGCGGGTGTTCGCACCCGACCGCCGCGGACGGGTTGCTCGCAGCGCGAGCATCGCCACCGTCGGACCGCCCGCTGGGCGATCGGCGAGGTCGGCAGAGCGGGGAAAAGACCTGATTGCGCGGAGGAGGATGTCGGCCGATGGTGCTTGCCGGGAGCCATGGTGGCCCACCCGGACGCGCCCCATCAAAGGACTTGAATTTCCGTCCTCGGACTCTTAAATCCGCCGCGTCCCCAGCAAATTTCAAATCCCTCCGTGTGGAGGGATTGGCGGGCTTGGGCGGTGTAAACCGTGTGTCACCCCCAAGCCCGCTTCTTCTTTTCAGGGACCGAAATCACGGGCTTCGCCGGCCTGACCGGACCGAAAACCGGAGATGGGCCGAGTTTTGGCTGGCTTGGACCGCCGCGAGGGCTAAAACCAAGAGGTCCCACACGCTTCGTCGCGCATACCATGAAAGCAAACTCTCCACACCGCCCGGCCACGGGTTTCACGCTCATCGAGCTGCTCGTCGTCATCGCCATCATCGCCATCTTGGCGGGAATGTTGTTGCCGGCACTGGGCAAGGCCAAAGCCAAGGCGACGGCGATCGCCTGTCTTGGCAACACCAAGCAGCTGGGGTTGGCGTGGATCCTCTACAGCGGAGATTTCCGTGAGTCGCTTGTCCCCAACAACCCGGGGAACACCCCGGGCTCATGGATCATCGGCGACGTCAATTCCCAACCCGGCGACACCAACCTGCTCAACATCCAGAACGGTCTGTTGTACAAATACAACACCGCTCCCGCCATCTACGTCTGTCCGGCCGACGACTACAAACGGGCCGGCAAGCAGAAGATCAAACGCGTCCGCAGCTATTCGATGTCCGGCCAGATGAACAGCGACGTCGACTGGGTGAACCCGAAGTACAAGGTACGAAAGAAGACGTCCGACATCGTCGCGCCCGACCCATCGGGTGCCTTGGTCTTCATCGACGAGAGCACCAAGACCCTCGAGGACGGTTATTTCGCGGTCCAAGTGGACAACAAGATCTGGCAGAACGACCCGTCCGACCGCCATAGCAAGGGTGCCAACATCACCTTCGCCGACGGACATTCGGAGATATACCGTTGGGTCGAACCGGACACCGGCAAGCACAACTACGACGCCCCGGCGAGAAAGCCCGTCGACCGGGATTTTACGCGCCTCGCGTTGACCATCGCCATCAAGCAATAGGTCTCCAGCGACCGTCCGTGCATCTTCCAGCAGTCTGAAACAGAAATCGTAAATCCATGAGATTCGGCATCAATTCCTTCCTCTTCGCCTCTCCGTTCACCGACGAGAGCACAAAACTCTTCGCCCAGTTCAAGAAATGGGGCTTCCAGACGGTCGAGATCCCCATCGAGGACCCGTCGCACATCAACGCCGCCCACGTCCGCGCCGAGCTCGACAAGGCCGGCTTGGCCTGCGGGTCCATCTGCGCGTGCATGGGGCCCGGCCGCGACTTCCGCGGCACGGCCGAGGAACAGAAGACGGCGATGGTCTACTGCAAGGCGCTCATCGACCAAGCGGTCGTGCTCGGCTGCCCATCGTTGATCGGCCCGGTGTACAGCGTCGTCGGCAAGGCGGACGCCGTGGATCCCAAGCAGCAGCCCAAGGAGTGGGCGCTGGTGGTCAAGAACCTCAAGGTGCTCGCCAAGTACGCCGAGAAGAAGGGCGTGCAGATCTGCGTCGAGCCGCTGAACCGGTTCGAGACCGATTTTCTCAACACCTGCGACCAGGGCCTCAAGCTCATCGCCGACGTCGGCTCGCCGGCGCTCAAGCTCCACCTCGACACGTTCCACATGAACATCGAGGAGAAGAACCAGGCCGCTGCCATCAAGAAGGCCGGCAAGCACCTCGCCCATTTCCACGCCTGCGGCACCGACCGCGGCACGCCGGGCAACGATTCCCTCCAATGGGAGCCGATCGTGAAGGCGCTCAAGTCCATCAAGTACACGGGCGACGTCGTCATCGAGTCGTTCACGACCGACGTGAAGGTCATCGCCCGCGCCGCCGCCATCTGGCGCCGCATGGAGCCCACCCGCGACGAGATCGCGGTCAAGGGCCTGAAGAACCTCAAGAAAGCGTTCGGCGCTTGAGCTCCCTCCTCCGACCCACCATGAAAAAGTTCAGCACGTTCCTCGCGGCCCTGACCTTGGGCGCCTTGGCGTTCACCCAGACCGCCTGCCGCACCACGGCCGACACCGACAAGGGCTTCGTCCCGTTGTTCGATGGCAAGACGCTCAAGGGCTGGCAAGGCCTCGACCACCACTGGCGCATCCAGGACGACGCCATCACCGGTTACACCGAGAAGGCGAACCCGCTCACGCACAACACCTTCCTGGTCTGGACCAACGGCACGGTCGACAACTTCGAGCTGCGCTTCCGCTACCGGATGATCGGCGGCAACTCGGGCGTCCAGTACCGTAGCAAGCTCATCGACACCGAGAAGTTCATCGTCGGCGGCTACCAGGCCGATTTCGAGGCCGGCAAGACCTACAGCGGCATCCTGTACGAGGAGCGTGGCCGCGGCATCCTCGCCGAGCGCGGGCAACGCACGCGCATCACCGAGGAGAACGGCAAGACCAAGGTCACGAAGGTCGGCGACCTCGCCTCGTCCGCCGAGCTCCAGGCGAACATCAAGGACGAGGACTGGAACGACTACACCATCATCGCCGATGGCAACCACCTCATGCACTTCATCAACAACCGCATGACCATCGACGTGCTCGACGAGCAGCCGGCCGCCGCCGCGAGATCCGGCATCCTCGCCCTGCAGATCCACGTGGGCCCGCCCATGATCGTGCAGTTCCGCGACATCAAGATCAAGAAGCTGCCCTGAGCCGCGCTTGGTCCTCCGAAGCGGACGGGACGCCCGAAAAGGCGTCCCGTTCTCGTTTTCAGGCACGGCTCCCGAAGCGGTCCGGCAACGGATTTCACCTTGCTAGCGAAGGTCGCGGACGGGATTTTGGGGAAGCGTTCTCCCACATCCTCATCACTTTCTATGGCCCCATCCCATCGACTCCATTTCCGGACCTTGTCGCGCGCCGTGCTTTCGACCTGCATCCTCGGTGTCGCGGTCGCCGCAATGGTCGGCGGTTGCGCGACGGGCGGCGCGGACCAGGCTTCGAAGGCGCCGAAGCGCATCCTGCTCATCGCCGGCCGCCCGAGCCATCCGCCCGGCATGCATGAGTTCCGCGCCGGCGCGCTGCTCTTGCAGAAATCTCTGGCGGCTGTGCCTGGCGTGGCGGTCACGGTTTACTCGAATGGCTGGCCGAATGTGGAGAATGCGTTCGAGGGCGCGGACGCGGTGGTCATTTACGCGGACGGCGGCGGCGGGCATCCGGCGATTCA
>JANNAJ010000680.1:0-2946 GCA_031384285.1 Verrucomicrobiota bacterium | reverse complement strand
ACAAGCCGGCGAAGTCGGCGTGCCGGGATGGTGTCGGCGATGCGTCACCGCGGGTACGGTCACTGCGCCCGGCGCGTCGAGCGGTCCATCATCCACAACACGTCCTGGTTCCGCGCGGAAGGGACGTTCAGCGAGAGCCCCTGTCCCTTCTTGAGCACGGGATAGGTGCGCGCATCGGTCCACTTCTTGATCTCGGAATGTCCGTCGGCGAAGGAGAAGCCGCAGGCCCGGTTGTGGTAGCTCGCCGGGAAATCGACGATCGTCCATAGGGTCGGCTTGTCCGGGTAGCCGTTCATGCCCACGACGAACTCGCCGTCGTTGATGCTGTCTTCGCGCTCGTCGAGGAAGAGCCACGTGCCCGAAGGCCCGGGTTCGATGAGGTCGCTCATCTTCTTGTACACGCGGAATCCGGGACCGAAACCGGACACGTCGGTGCTGTCGAACCACGCGTCCATCGCGATGCTCCGCACCCGCGGGTAGGTCACGCCCTTGACGGTCACCGTGCTGCGGTCCGCCGGGCATTTCCAGATGGCGGCGCTCTTGCCGCAGTACGACCAGAGCAGGCTGTTGGTCAGGTCGCGGTCGACGTTCCAGTTGCTCGCGTTCCCCGGGTTGAAATCGAGGTCTCCCTGCACCCACGCTTTCGGCCCGAACGACTGGGGCACGCGGTCCTGGTTCTCGTCTACGTAGAGCCGCCACGCGAGGGTCATCTGCCGCCCGTTGTTCAGGCAGGCGATCCCCTGGGCCTTGGTCTTCGCCTTGCCCAAGGCCGGCAACAACATGCCCGCCAGGATGGCGATGATGGCGATCACCACCAGCAGCTCGATCAGCGTGAAGGCCGACATGCGGCAGCGCGGGCCACCGGAGGTGCGGGACGACATGGGAGCGGACACGATGCGGTTCATGGGATCGGGGCTTCTGGATATCCGAGGGGCCGGCGGGAGCGGCACCGGCGTTTCTGACCGGACGCCCCTGATGGGATGCCGTGGTCCCGGCGCTTACGCCAGTGACAATCCGGGCACGGATCCGGCCGAGACCGGTCCAGCGCTCTCCGAGAGCACCGGGAATCCGGTCCGCCTTGGCGTAGGATCGCGGACGATGCGACGGGCTTCGTCGCCGGGTCCGCTCATTGCCCTCCTTAGCTCAATCGAGCGGCTTGAAGAGCAGGTTCGCCAACTGCGCCGGCACCGTCGCGGCGCGGATCTCGATGACGCCGCGCGCCGGTACATCGGCAATCGTGGCATCGGTGAGCAAGGGGCGCCCGTTGAGCGTCACCGAGGCGCGGTTGCCGCGGAGGGTGATGCGGACGCGGTTCCACTTCCCGGCGGTCGCTTCGTCGGGCTTGGCGGCGGAAGCACGGGCGAGAAGCGCCGGTAGATCAAGCCGGCGGAACTGGACCAGCTTCGTCCAATCGCCCGGTTGCTTCGCGTCGGCCCAGCGCCAGTCGAAGAGCAGCTCGCCGTCGCCGAACCCGCTGTCCGAGACCATCGGTGCCCCGCCTTTCGCGACGCTCGTCAATTGCCAATCCTCCGGCTTCCACGGTGCCGGGGTTCCGGCGGCGACCGTCCAGCCGCGCAGGTCCACGCCGGAGTAGAGCGGACGGAAGCCCTCGGGCGGGACGGCGATGTCCTCGGGCGCGAGCGACGCGGCGGCCGGCAGCTCCTTGACCCGCACGTTGCGGAACTCCGCGGGCGAGCCCTCCGATTCCAGGCCGATGTAGCCCTTGCGCGGCGTGGCGCGATGGCCGCGGGTCACGACCTTCCCGTTCACCGCGAGCGAGATGTCGCCGTCGATGCACTCGATGCGGTAGTGGTTCCACTCGGGCGATGGTTTCATCCGCTTCTCGGTAGGGAACGCGCGGTCGCCGCCCTTCCGGTTGTTCTCCGGGACCATCTTCGCCCCGTGGATCGGGAAGATGTCGCCGTCCGACGTGAACCATTCGCCTTCCAATCCGTCGAGCACCTGCACCTCGACCGCGCGCACGAAGGGTTGCCCGACCGCCGGGACGGGGTCCGCCCACACGTAGATGCCGGAGTTGCCCTTGGGCTTGAGGTGCCTCCATTCGGCCTCCAGCACGAAGTTCTGGTACATGCGTTCCGTGCGCAGGATGCCGGTGGGGAAACCGGTGCAATGGACGATGCCGTTGGTGGCGACGAAGGTCTCCGGAGCGCAGTTGATGTTCACCCAGCCGGCGAGGTCGCGGCCGTTGAAGAGCGGCGTGAAGCCGTCCTCGGCTGCAGCGGCGGCGGAGAGGAACAGCGAAGACGCGAAGAGGCGAAGAAGGGGCAGGGGTCGCATGGGCCGATCGTGGACCTCTCGGCGAGCGCCGGCAACCCGCGCCGTAGACGCCGAGGTGACGAGGCGGAGGGCCGCCTTCGCAAACGGTGGTTCCCTGGATTCCGGAGCCTCCGCCTCGTCATCTTGGCGGCTACGCCAAGATCCCGCGGATCACGTTGCCGTGGTCGACGTCGAGCCGCTTGCGGCCCGGGACCTCGAGCCGTCGCGGATCGAGCCCGAGCTGGTGGAGCACCGTCGCATGGATGTCGGTGACGTAGCGGCGGTCGTCGGCCGCGTGGAACCCGAGCTCGTCGGTGCTGCCGTACTGGACGCCGCCCTTGATCCCGCCGCCGGCCATCCACGCGCTGAAGGCCTGCGGGTGATGATCGCGTCCGGTGCCCTCGGCCCCGGGCGAGCGGCCGAACTCGGTGCCGAAGACGACCAACGTGTCGTCGAGCAGACCGCGCTGTTTGAGGTCCTTCAGCAGGCCGGCGACCGGTTGGTCCACCTGCGTGGAGAGCGACGTGTGGTTGTTCTTGATGTCGCCGTGGGCGTCCCACGCGCCGCCGCCGCCGCCGCCGTGGAAGAGTTGCACGAAGCGCACGCCGCGTTCCACCAACCGCCGCGCGACCAGGCACTGTTCGCCGAAGGCCTTCGTGGCGTCCTGGT
>JANNAJ010000647.1:0-6248 GCA_031384285.1 Verrucomicrobiota bacterium | reverse complement strand
CGCCACGCGTTGGTCGAGCCAACGCATGAGCTCGATGGCGTGGCCCTTGGTGTCGGCGCCGGCGAACTTGCAATAGGAGCTCCCGGTGCAGGCGATGAAGCCGCTCTTCAGGTTCGATTGCCGCCAATCGAACCCGACCTTGAGCAGCGCTTTCTTGGCGGTCTCGACATAGGCGTCGCGGACGTTCGGCAGGACGAAGTTCTGCCAGACCGTCAGCCGGATCTCGCCGGAACCGTAGAGGTCCGCGATCTCCGCGAGGCGGCGCATCTGCTTGGCCGTGAGCTGGCCGACCGGGACCGCGGCGCCGATCCAGTTGAGTCCACTTTGCTTCTGCGCGAAGACGCCGATGTGCGGATGCGGCGCGGTCGCGGACCGAGGATCGCCGATCTCGGACCGGGCGTCGGCAGGGATACGGACGAGTGGATGGCCCAAGAGCTTCTCTGTCTCGGCGAGGTACCGGTCGAGGGTCCAGGTCTCGAGCAGATGCTTGAGGCGCGCCTTCTTGCGGTCGCCGCGGTTGCCGTGGGCGATGTAGACCCGGAGCAAGGCGGCCGTGACCTTCAGCACCTCGTCCGGCTTCACCAGGACGCCGAGGTCGCGGGCGAAAGTCTTGTGGCCGGTCGCCCCGCCGAGCGCGACGCGGAAGTAGACGCCCTCCGCGATCTGGTCGGTGAGGAGCACACGATCGGCAGGATGGAAGCCCGCCGGGCCTGGCAGGTCGGAAGCAAGCCCTCCCGCGGTCGGTGCGCCTTTCGCGGCTGCGGGCGGGCCGCCCGCGCTCCTGACCTTCACCGCCTTGAAGCCGATGTCGTTGGTGTCCTCGACGGTCGGGATCTTGCCGCCGCCGTGGAAGGCGATTTTGAATTTGCGCGGCAGGTCGTAGAACTCGCGGTGGTTGAGGATGAGCTGACCGAGCGCGTGGGTGAGCGGGAGCGTTTCGATGAGCTCGTCCGGGTCCACGCCGCTCGTGGGGTCGCAGGTGAGGTTGCGGATGTTGTCCGCGCCGGATCCGCGCGTGTGCAGGCCGATGCCCTGGATGCGGCGGACGAACTCGACGGTGTCCTTCGGCTGGATGAGCCGCATCTGGAGGTTGGCGCGGGTGGTGACCTGGATGTAGCCACTGGTGAGCCGGTCGGCGATGTCGGCGAGCTCCCGGAGCTGGAAGCTGTGGAGCTGCCCGCCCGGGATGCGCAGGCGCGCCATGTAGGCCTCCTGCTTCGGCGTGAGGTAGAAGAGGCCCTGCCACTTGAAGCGGAAGGTGTTCTCCTTGTCCGGCGCCTGGTCCGCGGCGGCGTGCTGGAGCAGGAGCGGATACGCGTCGAGCGGATGCATCTCGCGCTTGATGCGCTCCTCGGGGATGAGGTCGTCGAGGTCCGGCAGCTTGGGCGCGGCGGCGGGGGCGGGCGAAACGTCGCCGAAAGAGAGGCCGCGGTTGCGGAGGCCGGCGAACAAGCCCTCCAGGTAGGCGGTCTGTTCGCCGGAGAGCTTCTGGCCGGCGATCTCGGAGAAGGTCATGGCTGGTGTGCTCATGAAAGGGAAGGAGCGAAAGCTCCGCGAGTCGGCGTCGAACCGAGGCCCGCAGGGCCGCAGGCCGGTAGCCACGGGTGAAGCGGAGCGCAACCCGTGGGCCACGACACAAATGGAGTTCCGCCCCGGAGGGGCGTAGGACTAGCCTGCCCGCCGTGCCCGGTACATTCTGTTGCCTCAAACTCCACGTCGTCTTCTCGACGAGGGATCGAGAACCGTGGCTGAAAGCCGATCTCCGACCGCGGGTCTTTGATTACCTTGGCGGCATCATCCGCGGAGAACGCGGGGTCGTCCATGCCATCGGCGGCGTGGACGACCATGTCCACCTTTGCTTCGGCTGGCGGACCGACGAGGCGATCTCGGTGCTGATGCGAAAGCTGAAAGCCAATTCGTCGGGCTGGGTCCACGACACGCTGCCGGGGATGCGCAGCTTTGCGTGGCAAGAAGGCTACGCCGTCTTCAGCGTGAGCCGATCTCAAGTGGAACGGGTGTGCGCCTACATCGGAGGCCAGGAAGAACATCATCGTGTGAAGTCGTTCCGGGACGAGTTGGCGGACTCGCTGAGGGCGCACCATATCGCGTTCGAGGAGCGGTTCTTGGATTGAGACGGGAGATTCCTTCGCCCCTTCGGGGCTTGATGGTTCCTCTCCGACAACCACGGGTTTGTCCGCTGCGCGGCCAGCACCCGTGGCTACCGGCCTACAGCCCTTCGGGCTTGGAATCCGCCCGATCAACGAAGCAGCGAAGCTTTCGCTGAAAGCCGAGCGAAGTCGGACGCGGAGCTCAGTGATCTCCGCTCCAGGCCATTTGAGGGGTTCAATACACATCACGTTGGTACCTTTTCGCCGCCTTGAGCCCTGCGACGTAATCAGCGGCCTGTTCCTTCGTCCGGCCGCCCGCGGTCTCGATGACGGTGTGGAGCGCGAGGTCGACGTCCTTGGCCATGCGCTTGGCGTCGCCGCAGACGTAGAAGTGGGCTCCGGCCTCGAGCCACGACCACAGCTCGTCCGCATTCTCGAGCATCCGGGTCTGCACATAGATCTTCTCGGCCTGGTCGCGGCTGAAGGCGAGGTCGAGCCGCGTGAGCGATCCGTCGGCCGCCCACGCGGCGAGCTCTTCTTCATAGAGGAAATCGCACGCACGCTGCTGGTCGCCGAAGAAGAGCCAGTTCTTGCCGGTCGCGCCGGTCGCGCGCCGTTCTTCAAGGAACGCCCGGAACGGGGCGATGCCGGTGCCCGGGCCCACCATGATGACAGGCTTGGCCAGGTCGTCCGGAAGCCGGAAGCCGTGCGAGACCTGGACGAAGACCGGCACCGGCGTGATGCCGGTCTCGACACGGTCGGCCAACCAGCACGAGCACACGCCGTTCTTGGCGCGTCCGTGGCCCTCGTAGCGGACCGCCGCGACGGTGAGATGGACCTCGCCCGGATGCGCCTTGGGCGAAGAGGAGATGGAATACAGCCGCGGCTGGAGCTTGCGGAGGTGGGCGACGAACTCGACCGGCGTGAACGTCGCGCCGGGACACGCCTTGAGCACGTCCACGACGTCGCGGCCGAAGAGCCACCGGTCGAGGTCGGCCTTCTTCGCCGGATCGAGCAGCGCGACGAGCTCGGCGTTGCCGGAGCGGGTCGCGGCGTCCTTGACCAGCGATGGCGCGGGCGCGGTGATGACGAGTGAAGTGGATAGAAGGGAGTGGATAGTGGATGGCTTGCCATCGGAGCCGTCCGCCGGCTCGTCGCCGTTGAAGCCCAGCGCGGCGAGCAGTTCCTCGACGAGCGCGGGGCAGTTGGTCGGCATCACTCCCAGCGCGTCGCCGGCCTCGTAGCTCAGGCCGGAGCCTTCGAGCGAGATCTCGAAGTGGCGCGTGTCTTTCTGCGAGCCGGCGCGGTTGAGCCGCCGGTTGGTCTTCAGCCGCGCAGGGAACGGAGTCGCCCGCGACCAAGGGGGTGCAGGGGTTGCGGGTTGCAGGTTGCAGGTTGCAGGTTGAGGAACAGGCGCGTCGGCCGACTGGCCGATAGCGACCTGCAGATTTGAACCCTCCGCCATCGCCGGCCACAACGACTCGATCCAAGCTTTCGCGGCGGCCTCGTAGTCGACGTCGCACTCGGCGCGCGGCACGACCCGCCTGGCGCCGAGGTGGGCCAGACGGTCGTCGAACTTCTTCGCGGCACCGCAGAAGTCGGCGTAGTTCTTGTCGCCCAGACCGAGCACGGCGAAGGAGAGCCCTTCCAGACGCGGCGCGGTGCCGGAGCTGAGGCCGGCCCAGAAGGCGGCGGCGTTGTCCGGCACATCGCCGTCGCCCCAGGTGCTGGTGATGAGGACCGCACGGGCCTCCGCCGCTATATCGGCGGGCGAGACGGCGTTGAGTTCTTTCACCCGTGTCGCGAAGCCGCGGGTCTCCGCCTCCTTCGCGAACTTCTTCGCCAGCCCTTGCGCGCTGCCGGTCTGGCTGCCGAAGGCCACGAGCAACGGCAGCTTGGCCGCGGCAGGCGCGGCGCCGGCGGACGCCGCCGCGCTCCCCGCGCCGCCGCGGTCGTAGAAGACCCCGGCGAGGAAGCCGTTCAGCCAGGCCCGTTGTTCCGGGCTGAACGGCGCGTTCGCGGGCAACGCGGGGATGGCGGTCGGTTCAGGCATCGCCGCCTTTCAGAAGCGCACCAGCAGCTGGGTGTAGACCCAATCGGCGTCCTGCGAGCCGGTCTTGGAGAACGTGTCCTTGATGTAGGCACCGCGGAAGAAGTGGCCGTAGCCGAACTCGAGGTTGGAGAACTTCGTCAGGATGACGCCGCAGACGGCGTCGATCTCGGTGCCGAGGAACCCGTTGTAGCCCGGGTTCAGGCCGTAGCCGGCGCCGCTGCCGGGCGCGCCGGTGTTGACACCTCCGATGGTGGCGCCGGCGCGGGGGACGCCCGCGACGTTGTAGAAGCGGTCGTGCGTGTCCGCGAGCCAGAACAGATGGCCCTCCAGCGCGAAGGTGACGCGCGGGTGGGGCTTGATCTGGAAGATGGACCGGATGTTGTGGAGGTTCTGCCAGGGCACGAGGTCCATGTAGCCGTAGAACTTGTGGTTCGTCGGGAACAGGTTGTCGAAGGTCTCGTGCCGGTCGTCGTTCGGATCGCTGTCGCCGGTGGCGTAGTTGTACTCGAGCGCCAGGCGGGGAGTGCCGAAGGCCTCGGGGAAAGTGTAGCCGATGTTGCCGTGCGCCGCGTAGGCCTCGTGGGAATCGCGCTGGTTGGGCCGGATGCCCGTGGCGGCGCGCTTCCAGTCGCCGAACTGTCCGGCGGTCTCGACCGTGTAGTCCCAGTTGCCCCACTCGTTCGTCGCCGAGCGGAACCGGGCGCCGATGGTGTAGATGTCGCGGGCGCTGGTGTTGAAGGGCGCAGGCGTGGTGGACGGCGCCTTGAACGCCGCGGCCCCGGGGCTGGCGTTGCGGGCGAGCACATAGAACTCCGTCCAGTTCTTGGGCACCTTCTTCGTGTTGAAGTAGAGCCCGGAGAAGTACTCGTAGTCGTTCGACGTGTTGAAGTTGTTGTCGTCCGGCACGACCAGCTTGGTCGCGAAGGCGTCGACGCCGAACCACGAGTTCTGCCAGCGCAGCTTCCCGCCGTCGAACACGCGGCCGATGTTGTTCCAGGCGAAGGCCCCGACCAGCCGTTCGTCGCCGTACGAGAGCTCCTGCCGGCCGAGCTTGAGCGAGACCGGGAACTCCTTGTGGTTGCCGATCGTCACGTAGGCCTGGTGCAGATCGACCGGTCCGTCGGATTCAGGGCTGGACCCGGTGGCGATGTTCGGTGCCGCGCCGCGGTTGTCGCTGGTGACCGAGCTGCTGCGCGCCTCGGCGAGGGCGCCCCACCATTTGTCGGTGTAGCCCAAGCGGAAGAGGACCTTGTCGGCGAAGTAGCTGTTGTCGTTCGAGATCTTGCCGGGGTTGGTCGCGACCGCGGTGGCGGTGCTCGCGAAATCGCTGTTGGGGGGCGCGGCCAGGTTGTTCTCGCGGACCTCGTAGCGGAAGCGCGCGGAGCCGCCGACATCCCAGTTGGCGAGGTACGCGTCCTGGTTGCGGAGGTAGGTGTTGATGAAGCCGGGGAACGGCTGCAACGGCGCCGGCGGCGCATATTGGGCGAACGCGCCGGGCGCGGCGGCGATCGCGGTGAGGATCGCGGTGCGGAGTGTGGGGGCAGGATTCATCTTGGTGCTAGTGGGTCGGTGTTCAGTGGGCGGGTGCGGTCGGAAGTTTGTGCCTGTGGGCGCGGACTTCTAGGAACTGGATCACGTCGTCGCGGAGCGGGTAGTAGTCCGGGTGCTCCATGACCGACTTGCGGTCGCGCGGTCGCGGGAAATGGACGGGGATGATCTCGCCGATGCCGGCCTCGGGGCCGTCGGTCATGCAGACGATGCGGTCGGAGAGATAGAGCGCCTCGTCCACGTCGTGCGTGACCATCATCGTGGTGATCTTCTCCTTCCGCCAGAGCTCGAGGAGCACGGCCTGGAGCTCGTAGCGCGTGAGCGTGTCCAACATGCCGAAGGGTTCGTCGAGGAGGAGCATTTTCGGTTGGAGCGCGAATGCTCGGGCGATGCCGACTCGCTGGCGCATGCCTTGGGAAAGCTCGCCGGGATACTTGTTCATGGCATCGCCGAGACCGACGACGGAGAGATAATATTCTGCCAGTTTCCCAATACAAATTCACCACCTGATAATTTACTGCTCTCAAAGAGTTAGATTT
>JANNAJ010000617.1:0-2805 GCA_031384285.1 Verrucomicrobiota bacterium | reverse complement strand
GTCGAACACCGGCGAGGGTGGCGAGGATCCCGAGCGGTTCCTCCCGATGGCGAATGGCGACTCGAAGCGCAGTGCCATCAAGCAGGTGGCGAGCGGCCGCTTCGGCGTCACGAGCGAATACCTCGTGAATGCCGACGACCTCCAGATCAAGATGGCGCAGGGCGCGAAGCCCGGCGAGGGCGGTCAGCTGCCCGGCAACAAGGTCTACCCCTGGATTGCCAAGACGAGGTACTCGACGCCCGGCGTCGGCCTCATCTCGCCGCCGCCGCACCATGACATCTACTCGATCGAGGACCTCGCGGAGCTGATCCACGACCTCAAGAACTCCAACATCCACGCCCGCATCAGCGTCAAGCTGGTGTCCGAGGTCGGCGTCGGCACCATCGCCGCCGGCGTCGCCAAGGCGCACGCCGACGTCGTGCTGATCTCCGGGTTCGACGGCGGCACCGGCGCCTCGCCGCAGACGTCGATCAAGCACGCGGGCATCCCGTGGGAGCTCGGCCTCGCCGAGACGCACCAGACGCTGGTGCTGAACAACCTCCGCTCGCGCATCGTGGTCGAGACCGACGGCCAGCTGAAGACCGGTCGCGACGTCGTGATCGCGGCGCTGCTCGGCGCCGAGGAGTTCGGCTTCGCGACCGCGCCGCTCGTCGCGCTCGGCTGCATCATGATGCGCGTCTGCCATCTCAACACCTGCCCGGTCGGCGTCGCGACGCAGGACCCGGAGTTGCGCAAGCGCTTCACCGGCGACCCGGCGCACGCGGTGAACTTCATGACGTTCATCGCCCAGGAGGTCCGCGAGATCATGGCCCAGCTCGGTTTCCGCCGGCTGGAAGAGATGGTCGGCCGCACCGATCGCCTGGAACCGCGCAAGGCCGTCGAGCACTGGAAGGCCAAGGGCGTGGATTTCAGCAAGATCCTGTACCAGCCGGAGGCCGGTCCCGATATCGGGCGCTTCTGCCAGATGACGCAGGACCACGGCATCGACAAGTCGCTCGACATGACCAAGCTGCTCGAGATCTGCCGTCCGGCGCTCGAGCGCAAGGAGAAGGTCCGTGCGTCCCTGCCGGTCCGGAACGTCAACCGCGTCGTCGGCACCATCACCGGCAGCGAGCTCACCCGGCGCCACGGCGCCGCCGGCCTGCCGGAGGACACCATCCAGATCACCTTCACCGGCAGCGCCGGCCAGAGCTTCGGCGCCTTCATGCCGCCGGGCATGACGTTCTTCCTGGAGGGCGATGCCAACGACTACATCGGCAAGGGCCTCTCGGGCGGCAAGATCATCCTGTATCCGCCCGCGGCGTCCACCTTCGCGCCCGAGGCGAACATGATCACCGGCAACGTCGCGCTCTATGGCGCCACGGCCGGCGAGGTCTACATCCGCGGCATGGCCGGCGAACGCTTCGCCGTCCGCAACTCCGGCGTCACCGCCGTCGTCGAGGCGATCGGCGACCACGGCTGCGAGTACATGACCGGCGGCAAGGTCGTGGTGCTGGGCCCGACCGGCCGCAACTTCGCCGCCGGCATGTCCGGCGGCGTGGCCTACATCCTCGACGAGAAGGGTGACTTCGCGACCCGCTGCAACATGCAGATGGTCGGCATCGAGAAGCCCGACGCCGAGGACGCAGCCGACCTCAAAGCGACGATCGGCGAGCACGCCATCAACACCAAGAGCACCCGCGCGGCAAAGATCCTCGCCGAGTGGGACAAGTTCCTTCCGAAGTTCGTGAAGGTGATGCCGAAGGACTACAAGCGCGTGCTGCAGGCCATCAAGAAGGCGACGGCCGACGGCCTGACCGGCGACGACGCGTTGGACGCCGCGTTCGAGGCGAACTCCAAGGACGCCGCGCGCGTCGGTGGCGGTTGATCGGATGGACGGAAGACCTTGACCCCGAAAAAGACTGAGAAATGGGCAAACCCACTGGATTCCTAGAATACGTCCGCGAGCTCCCGCTCGACCGGAGCGCGCAGAACCGCATCCGCGACTGGAACGAGTTCCATGAGCACATGGACGACAAGAAGCTGCGCGAGCAGGGCGCTCGCTGCATGGATTGCGGCATCCCGTTCTGCCACAGCGGCACGCTGGTCAGCGGGATGGCGAGCGGCTGCCCGATCAACAACCTGATCCCCGAGTGGAACGACCTCGTGTACCGCGGGCTCTGGCGCGAGGCGCTGGACCGGCTGCACAAGACGAACAACTTCCCCGAGTTCACCGGCCGCGTCTGCCCGGCGCCTTGCGAAGGCTCGTGCGTGCTCGGCATCAACGCACCGCCCGTCACGATCAAGAACATCGAGTGCACCATCATCGACCACGCCTGGGAAAAAGGCTGGGTCGTGCCCGAGGCGCCGAAGAAGCGCACCGGCAAGAAGGTCGCCGTGGTCGGCTCCGGTCCCGCCGGCCTCAGCGCCGCCGCGCAGCTGAACCGTGCCGGCCATTGGGTCACCGTCTTCGAGCGCGCCGACCGCCCCGGCGGCCTGCTCATGTACGGCATCCCGAACATGAAGCTCGACAAGGAGAAGGTCGTGCTGCGCCGCCTCAAGCAGATGGAGCGCGAAGGCGTCGCCTTCCGCTGCGGCTGCGAGGTCGGCAAGGACGTCACCTCGGCCGAGCTGCTCGCCGAATACGACGCCGTGGTGCTCACCACCGGCGCGACCAAGCCGCGCGACCTGCCCATCGAGGGACGCGGTCTCAAAGGCGTCCATTTCGCCATGGAGTTCCTGCACGGCAACACCAAGGCGTTGCTCGACCAGACCCCGCCGCCGATCACCGCCGAAGGCAAGGACGTCGTCATCATCGGCGGCGGC
>JANNAJ010000539.1:0-5696 GCA_031384285.1 Verrucomicrobiota bacterium | reverse complement strand
CGACAACTCCTCGGCTACGACGTGCAGGCCGCGGTGAACACCTTCAACGCGGCACCGGAGAACCCCGATGCCCAGAGCGGCACGACCAAGCTGCAGGTGTACAACTACATGGTCGCCTACCTGACCGCCTTCGGGAACTGGGCCGCGGCCGGCTACCCGAGTTCTGGTGGCCTCAACTCGGCCGTGCTCAACGCCCAGGCCGACATGGCCTCGGCCACCGCCCGCCTCATCAAGCATCTCTGAAACGCCGGCACGATGCTCTCCCTCCGCAACAAACCTGCCGCTCCGGCCCCGGCCCCGGCCGTCGCCGACGCGACGACCGCGCCCGTCGGCCCCGGGTCCGCGGCCCCGGAGGGCCCCAAGTTCCCGGCGAGCCTCACGGGTTTGTCCATCACCTGGCTGAACGGGCGCTTCGCGGCGATCGCCGTGCAGCGCGGCGTCGTCACCGGACGCTGGGTCTGCCCGGAGACGCACGATGCGGCCTCCGACCTGGCCGCCTTGTTCCGCGAGGCGGTGACCCGCACCGGCCACCAAGGCACGACGGTCCAGATGGTCATCGCGCATCCGCGCCTCAACCAGCTGTGGCTGGAGGTGCCGGAGACGGGAGGACCTGCGGTGCAGCGGTTCCTCCAGCGGCAGGCGCAGCAGGCGAAATCGTTCGAAGGCCCGGCCGCCTTCAGCTCGCAGCCGACCATCACGTCCAAGGCCAACCGCGGGCTGCTGCTGCATCTGTTGCCGCAGGAGCTCATCGGCCAGATCGAGCGCCAAGCCGAGGCGGCGGGGCTGATCCTCACCTCGCTGCTGCCCGTCGGGGCGCTGGTGCAGCGGCATCTCGCGCTGCTCCCGCTGGACAAGGACGAGCTGGCGATGCTCGCCGTGGAGCTGGGCCCCCAGACGGTGCTCGTGGTCGGCCGGAAGAACGGGGAGATCTGCCTGGCGCGCACGCTGAACGAAGGTTGGACGCGCAACGCGGCGCGCTTCGCCGCGGAGGTGAACCGCACGTCGCACTTCGTCGGACAGCAGTTCGGCCTCAACCCGGCGAGCGTCTGGTTGTCGGGCGCCGTCTCGCCGGATCTCCTCGGCGAGCTGCAGCGCGATTTCCCGCTGCCGGTGCGGACGAGCCCGGTCGAGGCGTCCGAAGGCTGGTGGGCCGAGGAATCGCTCCGGAGCCCGGTCGTGCATCCGGCCAATCTCGTCGGGCGCGAGCGGTTGGCGGAGCCCAAGCGCCGACGGATGCTGCTGGTGACCTTGGCGGTCGTCGCGCTGCTGGTCATGGCCTCCGCCGCCGTGGTGGTCGGGTTCCACTTCCTCCGCGTGAAGGAACAGCGCAGCTCGGAGAAGATGAAGCAGAGCGTCGCGCAGCTCTCGAAGCGCTTCCAGGAGCTGACCGTCACGCAGGCGCAGCTCACCAACTACCAGGCGTTCATCCGCGAGGCCGTGGACGGGCGGCCGCCGCCCGTGCCGGCGTGGTTCCTCGGCCACCTCGGCGATGTCATCGGTCCGGAACTTTTGGTCACCAACCTTGTCGTCCGCGCCTCCGGCGACCACTGGCGGGTCGAGCTGGCGGGCCGGCTGCCGGAGGTGCGCAAGAGCGGGGACAGCAACCGGCTCGCCGCGGCGCTGGGCGGATTGACGAACCGGCTCGCGCGCGGACCGTTCCACGTCCGTTTCCTCACCGACGCCGCGCCGGCGCCGAACCCGGTCGGCGCCCTCAACGCGATCTCGTTGTACTGGATCAAACGGGGGACCGCGCCCGGCGCCACGACGCCGGTCACCGGGGACTTCCGGCTGGACGGGAGGTTCCCATGAAGCCCGTCCCGTCCACGTCGCCGTTCGCGCTGCATCCTTGGGTGCTGCGGTCGCTGCTCATGGTGCCGACCATCTCAGCGATCGTGCTGGTCTGGCATGCGACCAGCCGTCTCGACCGTGTGCAGCGCGAGATGGCGGAGCTCGAGACGCAGAACGGCCGTTTGTCGCGGGACATCGAGAGCGTGGAGCGGGAATGGATGACCGGCGATATCGAGGCGGTGAAGGCCCGGCATGACGAGGTGATGACTCGGATGCGCGGCGGCACCGAGCTGGTCTCGCTCTGGTTGCAGCAGGCCAACGAACGCGCGTCGCAGCTGTCGCTGGAGATCGTCCCGCGGTTCGAGGCGCCCATGGTCCGCACCATCGGTTCCACGACGGTCACGTTGGTGCCGGCGACCTTGGACGTGAGGCCCGCGGCCGGGCAGGACGCCGATGTCCGTCCGGTCTATCAGCGCCTGCTCGACCTCTGCCTCCAGCTCAGCACCCAGACGAACCGGGCCGACCTGATGCAGCTCTCGGTCCAGACCGGGAGCAACTCGGTGTCCCGGGCGACGGTCAGCTTCAGCCTGTGGACGAAGGAGGCCGCGCAGTGAAGAAGCTCCTCAACAACCCGAAGTTCATCAGCGGCCTCGCCGTCCTCGCGGTGATCGTGGTGGTCTGGAGCTCCACCAAAGGCCTCCGCCGCACCAGCAGCGCGGTCAATCCCGCCGCCGCCGCCGCCGCCGCGAAGACGCGGGCGATCGCCGTCGCCAACGCCGCCGAGGCGGCCAAGAACACCGCGAAGGCCGATGCCGAGCGGAAGGCGGGGGCCCTCGTCGCGCCTCCCGGTGTCGCGTTGCCCGAGGCCCCGGTCCAGTTCGGGATCGTGCCTCCGTTCGCCGCGATCGACGGCACCCGCATCCGCGAACGCATCACGGAATGGCTGGATTCGCCGACACGGGACCCCTTCTCGCTCGCCCCCGAGATGGTCCAGTCCGCCCCGGGCGCCGTGGAGAAGCCGTCCGTGCTGCTCCGCCTGAAGAGCATCTGGCGGCAGACCGGCGGCGCCTTCGCGGTGATCAACGACACCATCGTGAAGGAAGGCGACATGTTCCTCGGGCTCAAGGTCGCCTCGATCGACGCCAGCGCGGTCACGCTGGTCGGCGACCGCGGATCGCAACGTCTGGAGTTCCCTTCGGCGACCGCCGCCCTGCCCTCCACCAACCCTCCGCCCCGGCGCGCGACCGGCGCACCTCGCATCGGCAAGCTCTAGCCCGCTCTCCCTCCTCCCATGAACGCACCTTCCGCCGACACGACTTCCGCGACCGCTCAACCGCCCCGGCCTTTGGACATCCGGCCGGCCCTCCGCCCGTTGTGGATCGCGTCGTGGGCCGGCCTCGCCTTGGCCGCTTCGCTCCACGCGGTCGCCGGACGGCCCGAGCCCGGTCCGACCCGCCGCCCGCCGCAACCGCCTCGGGTGATCGGCGGCGCGGAGGCGGACGAGAAGACGGCGAAGGCTTCGGTCGCCGACGCGGCGGCGGAGAGCGCGGTTCTCCCGGTCTTCCCCGCCGACCGGCGGGATGCAGGGGCGAAGACGACCGTAGCCCTTGCCGCGACCGCGAGCCCGGAAGCTCCGAAACAAGCCCCCGCCGCGGAGAAGCGGTTGTTCTCGTTCCAAGCAGTGGACCTGGACCTGAAGGCGGCGCTCGCCCTGTTCGCCAAGGCGAACAACTTGAACATCGTCCCGGACCGCGAGGTCACCGGGCTGGTGACGGTGGATCTCCACGAGCTGCCTTTGCAGCAGGTGATGCGCGCGATGCTGGAAGCCTACGACTATTGGTGGGTCGAGGAGGAGGGTCTCATCCGCGTGCGCGCCACGCAGACGCGCCAATTCAGCATCAACTACCTCCGCCTCATCCGGAAAGGCACCGGCCAGACCTCGGCCACGCTCTCGTCGGGCAGCGGCGCTTCGGGTGGCGGTAGCGGAGGCGGTGGCGGGGGCGGGGCTTCGGGTGGTGGAGGAGGAGGAGGCGCCTCAAGCGGGGGCGGGGGCGCCAGCGGCGGTGGCGGCGGCGGCGCCTCGGGCGGAGGCAGCACCTCGTCGTCCGTCTCGCTCACCGCGGACAACCCGGTGGACTTCTGGACCGAGCTCAAGACCGAGCTCGGCAAGGTGCTGACCGATGCCGGCCGTACTTCGATGGCCGTGAACATGACCGCCGGGATGTTGATGATCACCGACCGACCGGGAGCGCTCAAACGCGCCGAGATGTACCTCAAGAACCTGGAGCGGACGGTCGTCCGCCAGGTCGAGATCGAGGCCCGGTTGTACAGCGTGACCCTGAACGACCAGTTCCAGTTCGGCGTGGACTGGAACCAAGCGGTCAAGATGTACGGCAACACCATGAGCATCGGCAGCCTGCCTGCCTCCTTGAACCAGCCCATCGGCGGGACTGCCTTGCCCGGGACCGGCATCCCCTCCGGGGGCGGCGGCACCACCATCGGCAACATCCCCAACTCGATCAAGAGCACGGGCGGCGCCGGGTTGAACGATCCCGCGGCCAACCTCTCGTTCAACAACGCCAACACCGCCGTGCTCGTCCGGGCCTTGCAGGAACAAGGCAGCGTGAAGGTCATCTCCAAGCCCCGCGTCCGCACGCTGAACAACCAGACCGCTCTGATCAAGGTCGGCACCGAGAAGCCCTACTTCCGGCAGGCTTCCACGCTCATCAGCAACAACACCGGCACCACCCAGACCACCGGTGACGAGGTGACCTTCGTCACCATCGGCACCATCCTGTCGCTGACGCCGCAGATCTCCGAGGAGGGGTGGATCACCCTCGACGTCTCCCCCGTGCTATCGAGCCTCATCGGCGACGTGCGGTCGCCGAGCGGCACGACGGTGGCGCCCCAGCTCGATATCAAGCAGGTGTCGACCATCATCCGCGTCCGCGACGGATCGACCGTCGTCATCGGCGGCCTCATCCAGAACGAAGAAGGGAAGGTCAACCGCAAGATCCCCTTCTTCGGCGACATCCCGCTCCTCGGACGCCTCTTCCAGGGCCAGTTCGATTCCAAGAACCGGAACGAGCTGGTCATCTTCATCACCCCGCGCGTCGTGTCCGGCGAAGGGGAGACGGAAGGCGCGACCGGCCGGTGATGCCGGTGCGCGCGGCGATAGCAGCCAACTTGCGGAGGTGCGGGAAAGGGCTCCGGGCTGTGCCCGGAGGGTTGTGTGTCCCCGCATCCCGCAGGTTGGCTCCTATCGCCGGTGCTACAGGAATGCTCGGACTGCCCACGGGCGGGGCGGTGCCGGTCGCAGGGATCAGCTTGGGAAAGTGGCGGTCATGGGCTCCGGACTCCGGTCCGGAGGGTTGTGTGGACCGCCGCGCCCAAGCTGATCTCTGCGACCCTTTGGGCGCACGGATCAGGGCCGACCCGGTATCCGGGTGCGATCTGGAGCGGCGGAACGCGGCGAGAGAGAAACGGTGGACCGGAATCGGGGAACGCGGCGGTGATGTCCGTCGCTGACCTCCTCTCGATCACGGGGTAAGGCGAAGCGGAACCCCTGCGAGTGGACGGGGCGCCCTCTGCTCATACCGACTCTTGGTGGATACCGGCAGAACTCGGCTTCATGTTGTGGGCGGCTTGCCCTGCAAGCCGATCGGGTTGCCGGGGGCGACCCGCCAACGGTCCGACCAGAGATCACCCCGACTTGGTACGAGGCAGGTGCCGCGGCCCGTCGTCACGGTGCATTGATCGCGCCGACCTGGGATGGGTTCACCCAGCGGGAGACGGACTCGGACGCCGCGTTGCTGTGGGCCTCGGACGGCGGTTTTTACAGCGTGCTGCCGTGCGTCCCGCCGGCAGACGGCTCGCACGGTTCGGACGGCTCGCACGGCGGGCGCGCG
>JANNAJ010000535.1:0-7107 GCA_031384285.1 Verrucomicrobiota bacterium | reverse complement strand
TGAAGCCGACGAGCGACGTGCCGATGACGATGCGGATCGCCGTGATCGGGTCGCCGCCGTAGCGCCGCGCGAGCACGATGGGGAAGACGGCGGCCGGCATCGCCGCCTGGACGATCAGCACCTGCTTCATCTCGGGAGATGCGGGGATGAACCTCGCGATCGCCAGCATCAGCACCGGCATCGCGCCCAGCCGCAGCACGCAGCTCCAGAAGAGCGTCCGCATCCCGAGGTCGCGCCGCAGCTCCCGCGAAGAATCCGCGAGGATGGCGCCGGTCAGCACCAATCCGAGCGGGAAGCAGCAGGCGCCGAGCATGTGCGCCGAGGTGAGCACGAACTTCGGCATCCAATCGCCGGCCCGCAGCGTGTTCAGCGCGAGCGCGGCGACGACCGCGATGATCGGCGGGCTCAGCAGGCGTCGCCATTCCCGCCAGCCGCCGTGGCCGAGCGCGACGAGGCAGATCGTCCACATCGCGATGTCGACGCCGAGGTTGTGGACGAAGAGAACGCCGGTGGTGTTGCCGGGGAAGAGCTGCGCGATGAGGGGCAGCGGCACGTAGCCATAGTTCTGGATGCCCGCCGCGGCGGCGAAGGTCCGGCCGACCTTCTCGCCGCCGAGCGCCAGCCGGTCGCGCACCAGCCAGCAGATCCACACGCCGAGCGCGACGCCGCCGAACCCGAGGACCGGGGGTAGTAGCAGGTTCTCCGGCCGGCGCAGCGCCTCGTTGCCCAGCACCTTGTCGAGGATCAGCGCGGGCGTGAGCACGTTGACCACGACCCGCATCAGGCTGGCGTCGGCCTCCTCGGTGAGCCACTCGACCTTGCGCAGCACCACGCCGACGATCGCGAGGCAGAACACCGGCAGGACCGCGGACAGCACCGTGTAGAACTCGTTCACGAGAGCAGGTGGGCCACGATCTCCTCGAACTCCGCATGTTGGACCGCCCGGAGCCAGAGGGTCTCGGGGGCGTCCGCGGGCCGGCGGGCCGCGGCCTCGACGGCGTCGACGAAGGCGAACGGATCGAACGCGCCCGGGCGGGTGATCTCCTTCGCCGCCGCCGCGCCGGTGGTCCCGGTCACCAGCGACGGGATCCTCCGGCCGAGCGCGATGTGGGCGGGATGGGCGACAAAGCGGCGGAACCAGTACTTGGCGTTCCAATAGTCCGGCTCGCGGCGGTGGAGGATGCCGTGGAGCAGCGATCCGTCGGCGTCGGACAGGTCCTGCACGATGTCGTGCGCGGCGTCGTGGTGGTCGTGGTAGAGGAATGCGACGGCGCGGAGCAGCGCGCGGTCCTCGTCTGCGGTCCCGGAGCCGGCAAGGACCTCGTCGAGCTGGCCCTGGAGACGCTTGAGCGCGGTCACGCCGGGACGCGGACCATGGCCGAGCTCGGGGAACTCGGGTGTGCCAACGACTTTCCAGAACGGCTCGGCGGTCGGGTTCTTCATCTCAGGGAAGGAAGCGAGAATCGGGCCGGTCAGCGGCCGAGTCAACGCGGGCATCGCCCCCATCGCACCGACCTCCGGGTCTTGTCAGCCGCCGCCAGGCCGGGCGGTCCGGATGCAGTAGAGCCGTGCCGCGGTGCGGATCAGCAACCGGTCGCCGGCCATCGCCGGCGTGGCCATGCACATGTCGTCGTCGGCCAGCTTGTGGGTGCGGAGCATCTCGAAGCGGTCCCCGGCGCGGACGACGAAGCAAAGGCCGTCCTCGTTGAGGCAGAAGATCTGTCCGCCCGCGGCCCATGGCGACGCGGTGAAAGCCAGCCCCTCGGTCAGCCGCTCCCGGTCGTAGAGGATCTTTCCGGTCTTCGCATCGCGGCAGGTCAGGAGCCCGCGGTCGAACAGAACGTAGAGCCGTCCATCGTGGAGCAACGGAGAAGGGTTATATGGTCCGCCCACGGGATCGGACCAGGCGATGGAGGTGTTCGCGGTGTCGCCCGCTTTGAGCGAGATGTCGCCGTCGGCACCGGGCCGGACCGCGTAGAGCGGGCGGAACTTGTCGCCCACGTAGCCGGAGCTGACGAAGAGCAGCCCGTCGCCCGCGACCGGGGTCGGGATGGCGATGCTCGACATGCCTTGGAACGACCAGAGCGGCTTGCCGTCCAGGTCCTGGCTCCGGACCGCGCGCGTGCCGGTGGTGACGATCTCGGTGCGCCGGCCGTTCTGCCAGATGAAGGGCGTGGACCAGTTGCTCTTCTCGTCGCGGTCGGTCCGCCAGATCTCGGTGCCGGTGCGCGCATCGAGCGCCGTCAGCTGCGCGCGGTCGTCGTTGTCGTCGACGAGGAAGAGCCTTCCGCCGTGGAGCGCCGGCGAGGCCGCGGAGCCCCAGCCGTAGCGGGTCTTGCGCGGTTCCAGACGCTTGGACCACACCGGGTCGCCGTCGTGGGTGAACGCGAAGACGCCGACGCCGCCGAAAAGCGCGTAGACCCGTTCGCCGTCGGTGACCGGCGTCTCCGCGCCGTAGGTGCTCTTCAGGTGGACGGGCGTGGCCGGTGCACCGTGGTGGACGGTCCGTTCCCACCGCACCTTGCCGGTCGCGAGATCGAGGCAGAAGACCTTCCACTGGTGTTCCGACTTGGGCGGTTCCGGCCGGTCGCCACCGAAGTAGAGCCCTTTCTTCGGCGGTTCGGAGACGCCGAGATCGACGACGGCGGTGACGAACACGCGGTCGCCCCAGACGATCGGCGAGGACCAGCTGCGGCCCGGCAGATCGGTCTTCCAGGCGACGTTCTCGGTGGCGGACCAGCGGTCGGGCAGGGCGGGGTCGGTCCCGATGCCGGCCGCGTTCGGACCCCGGAACTGGGGCCAGTTCGTCTGTCCGATCGCGCAGGGATCAAGGAGCGCGAGCGACAGGAAGGCAATCAGGCAGGGTTTCGGGGAGTGCGTTGTCATCGGAACGGATCGATTGTGACGGGTGCCGTAAGATCAGGGCTGGATGGCCGCGCGTTTCTCTTCGAGCAACGCGTGGATGAACGCGGAGACGGCCCGGACGGACCGACCGGCGCGCCCGGGCGCCGCCGGGACGGTGTCGAGCGTCCCGCCGATCGCGAGCACGGCGGCATCCGACGCGCCCGGCCGACGTTTCAGGCGATGCGCGGCGATCAAGCGGAGGTCGATCGGAGCGTGTCCCGGATGCCATCCTTCCTGCTCCAACAATCCCCAGCTGGGGCCGCCCCAGCCGATCAGGCGGTCTTCCGGACGGATGAACCGGTCCCAATCGGCGAGCACGCCGTCGACCGCGCGACCGCCCAGGATCGATGCGGCGGGCACATCGAGATGGCGGGCCGCGTTGGCGGCGAGCGGACGACGCGGCGCGAGGAACGCGTGGAAGGATTCCCCCGTCCCGAGACGGGTCGCCGCGAGCTGCAAGAGTTCGGGTTTTCCCGGGACATCGATGCCGCGGCCATGGGCGTTCGCCTCGGCCGCGACGACGACGAGCCGCGGCAACAACGTCCCGAGGTCGGGCACCGCATCCGAGATCCACCACGGATCGCAGGTCTTGAGCCGACGCCGCGGCACCTCGACACGGGCGGCGGTCGCGGTGAGCTGTCGGTCGACCATCTGGTCGAACGCGCGCAACAGGTGCTCGAACCGCGAGCCGTCGCCCTCGAACGCCGCCAGCACCTCGACGACCGCCTCCACGGTGGCGACGCAGTGGGCCTTCGGCTCGCGGCGGATCCGGTAGTTCCCGGGCTTGCGCGGCATGAAGCCGATGCGCGGCAGTGCTCGCAGGGCCGGGTTCAGCGCCATCATCTTCCGCGCTTGCGGCCAGGTGCCGTCGATCACCAGCAGCGTCTCGGGCGGATGCTCGAGCGCATCCGGCGCCACGGCGCCCTCGCCGGGGAAGAGCAGGGCCGTGCCCGGGCTGGCGACGAGCCCGGCGACGCGGGGATGCTCCGCGAACTCGACTCCTTCGTGCAGTTCGCTCCCGGCGAGCCCGAGGTGCGCGATGCGGGCTGTGCCGATCGCGACCCTCGCCTCGCGGGGATGCTGCAGGAAGACGACGCGCGTCGCCGTCACGACGGGCGTCAACGCCGCACACCAGCAGGCCGACAACGGTCGACGGCAGCGGTTGCAGACAGGGCGTTGGACGGGGACGGGCATCGTGCGAGAGCTGGCATTGAAAGGGGCCACCGCTCGCTGCGCAAGGGGACAACCGATCCCGGGGGCGATCGGAAGTGGCGGGCATCGGCACAGGTCTTCGACCGGCTGTTTCGCCGAGGGGTGCTCGGCGGGGCACGCGGTGAGGCCACGCGTTTGGATGCGGGAGTCGCGGGGCGGACCGGAAAGTCCGCCTTCCCGGCAGGGAGCTACCCGGCGCTACCTCCGCGTCCCCGTCGGCCACTCCAGGTCGCACCCACCGGTCTCCGGTCCGCAACCTGGGACCCGCCGCCCGGATCCCGCTCAGCGGTCCGCCAGTGTTGCGACTTGGAGCCGGCGGTGTCCCTCCTGCCATTCGGGGCGTCGGCGGGCGAGTTCCAGCAGCGGCTCCAAGTCGGCGTGCGCGGAGGCGACGACCAGATGCCGGGGCTCCAGGACGAGCACGCAGGCCTCGATGTCGTGAGCGGAGGAGAGGTCTTTCGGCACATACACGAGGACGAGGTCGTGATGCTCGACCACGCCGACCAGGCGTTCCCAGCCGCGCGCCGCCATCACGCGGTCGGCGTCGGAGAGCATTGCACCGCGGTCGGTCGACGGGCCGACGGCATGCCGGGCGTGGACGGAGACCTCGGCGTTCCGCAGCGCGCGGAGAGCCAGGCGCACCTCCGGATCGACCGGCGCAAAACGAAGCACCGTGCGCGCCAGCGCCAACGGGAACCAACCGACGTGGACCTCGGCTTCCTTATGCCAACCTTTGGCGAGGCTGGGCGCCACGACTTCGCGCAGGGCGGCCGTGTCGGACCCGACGTGCAGCGCGTTCAGCACGGTCAAGGTGATCGCGCCGGCCAACAGGACCGGACCGAGCACGAAGACGACGAACACGGCGATCCAGAAGCGCTGCCAACGCGAGGTGCGGGGTCGGGGTGTCGGGGGATTCATGGAGAGAGCAATGGGGGGAAGGACGGCGGCCCGCTGGGCCGCCACGCCTTTGCGGGTCACTTCTTGTCTTCGGACGTCTCCGGTTTCCGGGACTTCTCGGCATGCTTGCCCGAGGTTTGGTGCAGGTTCTTGAGCGGCTCGATGCCGAGTTTCTCGCCGAGATCGGCGAGCTTCTCGGGGCGGATGTCGCCGACGATGTTGACCAGCACGGCCTGCTTGCCGTTCTCGATGACGGTGACGACGAGTCCTTCCACGGCGTCCTGTCCGCGGGTCTTGAGGTAGATGCCCACGTCCTGGTCCTTCTCGCTGACCGCGACGACGCGCTCCCAGCCCTTGACGTCGAGCTCGCTGCGGACGGCCTTGATACGTGCCTGGGTCTCGGCGCGGTTGCCGTCGTCGAGGCCGACGACGTTGACGCGGATGGATTGGATGCCCTTGAGCAGGTCGGCGATCTCGGGCTCCTCCTTGGCGGCGAGACGGGCGGCCATGTTGAGGAGGTTGCCCTTGATGTTCACCTCGACGAACTGCCCGCCGTCGGCGGCGGGTGTGAGCTTGCCGAAATCGATCGCGCCGGCGGGCGCGGTATCGGCGATGGCCGGGAACGTGAGCGCCGCGCAAAGAAGGGCGACGCCGGTGATGGTGCGGATCGGGGTTCTCATGATGATGATGGATCGTGGGTTTCGGGATCTCTTCCGGGCGGCTTGGCCCGGATGCCATCAACCACACGCGCCGAGGACCTCCAGTTGCAGGAAATCTTCCGGCTTGTCGCCGTTTCGTGCCACGCGAGGTCGCACAAGGTCGCCCGTCGTCATCGGCGGAGTGGCGCGGAGAAAACGAAAAGGCGGCCCGAAGGCCGCCTTTGCTGGGCACGAGAGATCGTGTCGTCAGGTCACTTATCCGCTTCGATGGCGAGCAGCTCGACGTCGAACACGAGCACGCTGTTGGGCCCGATCTTGCCGCCCGGGCCCTGTTCGCCGTAGGCGATCTTGGACGGGAGGACGATCTGCCACTTGTCGCCTTCCTTCATGAGCTGGAGCGCCTCGGTCCAGCCGGCGATGACGCCGCCGACCGGGAAGCTCGCGGGCTCGCCGCGGTCCACCGAGCTGTCGAACACGGTGCCGTCGATCAACGTGCCGTGGTAGTGGACCTTCACGGTGTCGCTGCTCTTCGGCGCCTTGCCGGTGCCGGATTTCAGGACCTTGTACTGGAGTCCGCTGGCGGTGGATTTCACGCCGTCCTTCTTGGCGTTGGCGGCGAGGAACGCCTCGCCCTTCTTGACGTTCTCCTCACCGGCCGCCTTCTGCTTGGCCGCCATCTTCGACTGCATGTCCTTGCTGAACTCGGTCAACGTCTGGCCGACCTCGGCGGCCGTCAGCGCGGGCTTGCCTGCGAACGCGTCGGCGAGTCCGGCGGCGAGGGCCTTGGGATCGATCTCCAGGCCTTGCTCCTTCATCTTGGATCCGATGTCGGTTCCGATGGCGTAGCTGACGCGGAGTTTTGGGTCTTTCAGGTCGGGCTTGTCCTGCGCGAGCGCAGCGCCGGCGATGAGTGCGGACATGGCGATGAGGGACAGACGGGATGATGTCATGTGATGTGCGACGCCGGCAGACAGGCTGTGAGCGCCTTTGGCAGGCTCCGCGACGGCCCGGCCGGGGGTCAAGCCGCCGTGTCGGGAAAAAGCAGCGCGGCACCGGATCCGCGGCGGCGGACAGTGATGCGTACAGGGCACGGAGTCGCGTTCAGTCGTGCGGGCGGGCTTTCCGGTCCGCCGTACGCCGCCCGTGTCCGCGCGAACAGGCCCTCCTGAAAGCCTGCCAAGGAGACGACGCCTTCGGAGGATCCGACGTGAGCAGGTCCTCGGAACCTTCGGAAGCTGGAGCCTCGTCATTGCGTCTCCTGCGCTTGCGAAGGCCGTTTCGCGGGCAGTCGCGGTGCATTTCTTGGCGGTCTTGCCGGGCGCTGGTTGTCGAATGTCACCGCCGTCGGTAGAGCGTTTCGCGGCCCGAGGACGGTCCCGTGAGTCCCCTTGTAACCGCCGCGACCTCCGCTAGCGTCGCCTCCATGAGCGATCTT
>JANNAJ010000476.1:0-2172 GCA_031384285.1 Verrucomicrobiota bacterium | reverse complement strand
CGGCGTAGTCGCGCACGCGGCGCAGCAGGTTGCCGGCGATGCGCGGCGTGCCGCGGCGCCGGCGGGCGATCGCGTGCGCACCGGCGTCCACGGCCGCCACGCCGAGCAGCCCCGCCGCGCGGACCAGGATCCGCTGGAGCTGTTCGGCCGTGTAGTAGTCGAGCCGTTCGCGGATGCCGAAGCGCGTGAGCAACGGCGCGCTCAACAGGCCGCTACGCGTGGTCGCGCCGATAAGGGTGAAGCGCGGGAGGTTCAGTCGGACGCTGCGCGCGTTCGGCCCTTGGTCGATGATGATGTCGAGCTTGAAGTCCTCCATCGCTGGGTAGAGGTACTCCTCGACGGTCTTCTGGAGCCGATGGATCTCGTCGATGAACAGGACGTCGCCCTCCTCCAGGTTGGTGAGCAGTCCGGCGAGGTCGGCGGCTTTCTCGATGGTGGGCCCGCTGGTGCACTTCACGCTCGCGCCCATCGCCTTGGCCAGGATGTTCGCGATGGTGGTCTTGCCCAATCCCGGCGGACCGCTGAGCAGGATGTGGTCGAGCGCCTCGCCGCGGCGCTTCGCCGCCTCGACCGCGATCTCGAGGCGGTCCTTCACCTTGGCCTGGCCTGTGAAGTCGTTGAACGCCGAAGGCCGGAGCGTCTGCTCCAGCGCCGCGTCGGGCTTCGTCATCACATCGGAGTTCAACCGTTCAGCCATGCGCGCGGAAGCATGGGCGGCACCGGGCAGGATGCAAGGTGCGCGCACCCCCAACGCCTGGGCTCCTTGGAACGGGCGAGGGGATGCCGGCGGCACCGGACGCTGCGGTCGGCGTCGCCACGCTGCGGGGTTGATTGGGCGCTCCGGCCGTTCCACTGTGTCCCGACAAAGCCAAGAACCCCCAAAGAACCCCCATGAACCCGATCCACGCGAGCGTTCCCGGAACCGAGCCCATCTCCCATCCGCCCATCCCGCAGGAAGCGTTCGATTGGTATGACCAATACGCCCACGGCATCATCGACCGGCGCACCTTCATGGGCCGGCTCTCCACGCTGGCGGTGGCCGGGTTCTCGATGAGCGTCCTGCTCGGCGCGTTGATGCCGGACTACGCCCACGCGGAACAGGTCTCCTTCAACGATCCCGAGATCAAGGGCCGCTACGTCGTCTTCCCTTCACCGAAAGGCCACGGAGAAGGTCGCGGCTACCTGGTCACGCCCAGCGCCTTGAAGGGCAAGGCTCCCGTGGTCCTGGTGGTCCATGAGAACCGCGGCCTGAACCCCTACATCGCGGACGTCGCGCGGCGCGTGGCCAAGGCCGGTTTCGTCGCGTTCGCGCCGGATGCGCTCCATCCCAAGGGCGGTTATCCCGGCAACGACGATGAAGGCCGGGCCATGCAAAGCGCGTTGGACAAGTCCAAGATCGAACAGGACTTCGTCGCCGCCGCGAAGTTCCTCAAGGGGCACGAGCTGAGCAACGGCAAGCTGGGCGCGGTCGGATTCTGCTTCGGCGGCTACATCGTCAACATGCTCGCCGCGGTCGTGCCCGACACGCTCAACGCGGGCGTCCCGTTCTACGGCACGCCCGCCGCCAAGGAGGTCCGCAAGGACATCAAGGCGCCGATGTTGATCCAGCTCGCCGAGCTGGACCAACGGGTCAACGACACCTGGCCGGACTACGAGGCCGACCTGAAGGCCGCCAAGGTGGACCACACCATGCACATGTATCCGAAGTGCAACCACGGCTTCCACAACGACTCCACCGGCCGTTACGACGAGAAGAACGCGCAGCTGGCCTGGGAGCGCACGGTGGCCTTCTTCAAGCAGCACCTCGCGTAGCGCCATCTGATGGTCTGCTGTGTCGCCGACTGTTTGTCTGCGAAGTGCCGTTGTGCCTTCCGCGCTCGAATAGCCCCTGAAATCGCCGCCACGACATCCTCCTTCGGCTTCGCGCCTGGCGGGCCGCCGTGATGGAGACGCACGCTCACCGCGCCGGCTTCCATGTCGAGAACGCCGATGACCAGCATCGTGTGGACGCGCGTTCCGTCGGCACTTGTGATCACCAGGACGGGGCGCGGCGTTTACGCCGCTTCACTTCGCGACTACGGGCGGACGTCTTGGATTGGCAAATATCCTGGGCGAAGGGCCACTGAAGCGACCTAAAGGTCGCGCTCCGGATATCGAGGTTTGACCCTCGCC
>JANNAJ010000417.1:0-6382 GCA_031384285.1 Verrucomicrobiota bacterium | reverse complement strand
CGGCGTCACGGGCAACACCACGCTGGCCTCCGGGAGCGACACGGTGAAGCCGCTCCCGTTCAGCGCCGTCGCCGGCGTCACAGGTAGCACCACGGCGGCTTCGGGGAACGACACCGTGAAACCGCTGCCGTTGAGCGCAGTTGCCGGGGTCACCGGCAGCACCACGCTGGCCTCGGGGAAGGAAACCGTGAAGCCGCCACCATTGAGCGCCCCCGTCGGCACCACAGGAAGCACCACGCCCACGGCCGGATCGGAGACATGGAACAGGATCGGGACCGAAGCGGGATCAAGCGGATCGGACCCGGCCTCGACCTCGAAGCCGTCGGGCCAGCGGTCGCCGTCGGTGTCGCGCTTGCGGGGATCGGTCCCGCGCGCGATCTCGTCGGCGTTCATCAGTCCGTCCCCGTCGATGTCCGGATCGTCCACGTCGGCGATTCCGTCGCCGTCCTGATCGATGTCCGACGCCAACGGATGCGGGTCGCTGCCGTCCGGGATTCCGTCCCCGTCGGTGTCCGGGTTCAGCGGATCGGTGCCCGCGACGAGCTCTGCGTCGTCGCGCAGGCCGTCGTTATCCGTGTCGGCGAGCAACGGGTCGGTGCCGCGCGCGGCTTCATCGACGTTGGTGAGCCCGTCGCCGTCGATGTCCGGATCATCACGGTCCGGGAGGCCATCGTGGTCCGTGTCGCGCAGCACGACGACGGTGAAGCGGTTCGTCACCGACCGCGCATCCGTGTCGGTCGCGCTGACTTCGATGACCGCGGTCACGACCGTCGCCGGCACCAGCCGCAGTTCTGTCCCCAGCTCGTTGGTCGGCCCGAACACGAAGCTGGCCAGCCCGTTCGTGCGCCACGTCGCGGTGAAGGCCGGGCTGACCACGCGCAAGGTCGTCAGGTTCGTGTCGCCGTCCGTCGCGCGCACCGTCACGAAGGTCGTCGTTCCCTCCACCAGTTCCAGGTCGGTCAGCGCGGCCAACACCGGAGTCGCGGCCGGCACCAGCGGTGAAGGATCCGAGTTGTCCGGCAGACCATCGCCATCGGTGTCGGTCTTCCGCGGATCAGTGCCCGCGACGACCTCCGCGCCGTCCGTCAACGTGTCGCCGTCCGTGTCGGCGAGCAGCGGGTTCGTGCCGCGGACGAGTTCCTCCGCATCAGTCAGCCCGTCGTTGTCGTCGTCCGGATCGTCCCGGTCGGCGATGCCGTCGCCGTCCGTGTCGCGCAGCACCACGACGGTGAAGCGGTTCGTCACGCTCTGCGCGTCGGCATCGGTGACGACGACCTCGACCGACTCCGTCACAACCGTCGCGGATACGACCCGGAGCTCGGTCGCCAAGTCGTTCGTCGGGCCGGTGACGAAGACGGGCAGACCATTCGTCCGCCAGGTCGCCGCGATCGACGGGCTGACCACTCGGAAGGTCGTCAGGTTCGTGTCGCCGTCCGTCGCACGCACGCTCACGAAGTTCGTCGAACCCTGCACCAGCTCCAGGCCGGCCAGCGGCAACAAGACCGGCGGAGCGGCCGGCACCAGCGGCGCGCGGTCCAGATTATCCGCCACGCCGTCGCCGTCGGTGTCCCGCTTCAGCGCATCCGTGCCGGCGATGACCTCGGCGCCGTCGCTCAACGTGTCGCCATCCGTGTCGGCGCGGAGCGGATCGGTGCCGCGCGCTCTCTCGGCGACATCGCTCAGGCCGTCGTTGTCGTCGTCCGGATCGTCCCGGTCCGCGATGCCGTCGCCGTCCGTGTCGCGAGGTCCGGTGAGGTCGAGGCGGACCTCCGCCTCGGCGGAGGCCAGTTCGCCGTCCGAGAGCACGTAGCGGAACACGTCCGGCCCGATGAACCCGACCGCCGGCCTCACGAGCACACGCCGCGCCGCGTCCCGGACTGTCATCGGCACCGCCGTGATCTCTTCGAGCAGGGCGAGCCCGTCTTCGGTCTGGAACAGCCGGGCATGCGCCGGAAGAGCGGTGATGGTGGCGGTCACGGTGTCGTCCGGGTCGGGATCGCTCCCCGCCAGCGTGACCGTCAGCGTCGGGTCGTCCACCAGGCCGTTGGTGACGATGATCGCCTTCGCCACGACCGGTGAGCGGTTCACCTTCCGGTAAGCGAGCGACAGTTCGTTCGTCCCCTTTTGGCCGCTGGTGTCGACGGCCACCGCACGCAGCGTCACCGTGCCGTTGGCTGGCGCGGAGTTCGGCACGACCCACGTGAAGTCGCGCGCGGTCCCGTCCTGGAAACTCTCGGCCACCGTCACGACGTCGTCGCCCGTCACCGTCAGGCTGGTCACCGCCACATCGTCCGCCGCGCCCACGCGCACGGTGAAAGGCACGCCGCGGGTGAGCGGCGGAGCGACGGGCGACCGCAACGCGAGCGAAGGGACCGGCGGCCGGTCGGGCACGGTCTCGATGACCGACGTGACGCCGACGCCTTCGTTGTTGAACCGGTCGCTGGCGACCGCATCGATCCGCACGCTTCCGGACGCGGGCAGCGTCAGGGTGGCCCGGAACGGTGCGATGCCATCCCTGCCGAGCCCGACCACCAGATCCTGCAAGAAGCGCACCCGCATGCCCGCCTCCGCCACCACCGGCACCGCCTCGACCTCGATCGTGCTGCCCGCCACCGGTGCGACCCCGCCCACGATCCGCACCGCGGAGATCTCCGGCCCGAGCGTGTCGAGCGTGTCGAAGGCGAGCGTGAGCGGCAGGCCCACGGCCGGGTTGCCGGCCAGGTCGAGGACGTTGTCCAAGGTCGCCGTGAGCCGGACGTTGAGCGGCAACGCGGTCGAGGGGGTGAACGTCGCCGCTTGTCCGCCGAAGACGAGCGCGTTGGTCCCCGCGATGGCTCCGGCCGGCCCGGTGAGCAGGATCCTGGCCCCGGGCCGCAGCGCCTCGTTGAACGCGAACCGGAGCACCGAACGCGGGTCCACCTGCGCCTCGCCCGCGGCAGGGAACGACGAGAGCAGCACCGGCGGATCGTTGTCCGCGGTCGTGAAACTGAAGGTGAACGGCGCGGGCATCAGCCGGCCCGCCAGATCTCGCGGACCGAAGACGCCGCCGCCGAGCGCGCCGGGCAGTTCCGGCACCACCAGCACGGTGTAGAGCTGGAGCGACTTGAGCGGTTGGCGCGGGGTGAGGCGCAGCCGGCGGCCCGGCCCTTCCGCCGTGTCGGACAATTCCACCGTGAACTCCACCACGTTCGTGCCGCGGCGCAGCAGGATCCCGCCGTCCTGGATCGTCGCCGGGTCCAGGGTCTCGGAGAACAGCAGGTCGATCGGCGCGAGGGTCGGGACCCCGGTCGCGTCCGCGGCCGGGACGGAACCCACGATGGTCGGCTGGGCCTCGTCGAGCGTTAGGTCGCCGAGCTCAAGCGATTGGCCGTTCGTCTGGAGGTCCACCCGGCGGCGGACCACGCCATCGAACACCAGCCCCACCGCCTCGACCCGCAGGCCGTCGCCCACCGGCACGTTCGCGAGCAGGAAGCGGCCGTCCGCGGCGGTGACAAAGCTGATGCGGTCGGTCGTTCCGCCGCGCGCCGCGAAGAACACGCCCACGCCCACGTCGGCCGCGGGCCGGCCGTCCGCGCGCAGGACGCGTCCCGCCAGCGCGCCGCTGGCGGTGAGCACGAGGTCGCGCTCGACGACTTCGCCGGCGCGGTCCAACCGGACGGCCTCGCTCGCCGCGAGGGCCGCGGCCTGGATGGAGATGCGGTTGATCCCCGGCGGCACGTTGCCGAAGCGGAAGCGCCCCGAGGCATCGGTCAACACGTTCTCGGCAAATGAGCCGCCCGCCCCGCCGGCAAGGCTGGCCGGCTCCAGCTTCACCGTGCTGCCCGCCGGCACCGGGGTGACGCCATCGCTCAGCAAGGCGCGGCCGGTGAGCTCGCCGACGCCCGATAGCGTGACTTCCAGCTCCACGACCTCGCCCGCGGTCCTGAGCAGCGCGGCGGCGGCGAACGAGCTGCGGGTCTGGTCGGGCCGGACATCCACGCCGGACACAGGATAACTGGAGAGCGGCAACCCTGCGAACCGCGCCACGCCGGTGCTGTCCGCATCGGCGTGGATGACCCCGTTCCCGACGCTCAGAGACACCCTCGCGTCCGCCGCCGGGGCCAGGTCCGGCCGACGCACGCGCACCACGATCGTGCCCACCGCGGTGAGCCGCAGATCCGCGGAGAAGACACCGCCGCTCGCCGGGATGACGATCTGGTGCTCGCTCTCACCGGAGAACTTGCTGCCCAAGGGCGCCGCGGCCTTCAGCTTGTATTCCCCGGGGGCCACGCCGGCGAAGCGGTAGCGGCCCGCGGGATCGGTGGTGACCGTGCGGATCGGGGCCGCATCATCCTGCCGTTGCAGCTCCACCGTGGCCCCCGCCACGATCTCCACCCCGAAACCATCGATGACCCGGCCGCTCAACTCGCTGAGCGTCTCCTCGACCAAAGTGACCTCATTGGTCGCACCGTTGACGCTCAGGAGCACCGTGGACCGCGCGCCGATGCCGCTGACCGGATCGCTGCTCGTGACGCGATAGGTGCCCAACGGAAGACCGGCGACGAAGAACGCGCCGTCCGCGCCCGTGCCGGTAAAGGCGGCGTTCCCCACGCCGACCTGCGCGCCAACGACGGGCGTCACCAGGTCGCGCCGCAAGAAGCGGCCCGCGATGCTCGCCGTCGGCTGCAGCATCAACGTGGCCTCGCCCACGCCCCCGAGCGGGACCGTGAGGCCGCCCCGCGCGGAGATCCGCGACGCGCCCACGAGCGTGACGGCGGCGGCGCTGTATCGGTTCTGGGTCAGGTTGGCGAACTCCAGGACGCCCGCGCCGTCGGTGCGGCCCGTGAACTCGCCGAAAGGGAACGTCCCGGCGTTCAGCGTCACGTCCGCGCCCGCCGCCGGTGAGCCATCGGCAAAGACCACGCGCACCCGCGCGCCGCCGCGGCCGAGCAGCCGCACGGTCACGCGGTTGGTGATCCCGGCGACGACGTTCACGCGCGCCAAGCCGAACAGCCCGGTGACGGGATCGAAGGCCACGACATCGTAGTCCTCCTTCCGGGCCGGGATCTTCACCGTCGGCGGGAAGTCCGGCGGCACGGCCGTCACTCCGGGCGCGACCTCCGCGCCGACCTGCTGGTTGTAGGTCTCGCCCGTCTGCTCCCGCTCCGGCACGAAGCCGCGGCGGAGGTCCGGCCGGATGCTCCCCTCCGCCGGCACCAAGATGCGCGTGCCCGCCGGGGCCGGTGAGCCGTCGGGGTTGAAGACCTGCCCGGCGATGTTGCCCTGGATCTCGCTCGGCGGCGGGAACTTGAGGACCCGGTGCTCACGGGTGTTGGCCGCGGTGAGCAGCCCGCCCTCGCTCAGCACCACCGGGAAGAACGGCGACGCGGCCTGCAAGCCGAACGTGCCCGGTGTGACCTGGCCCGGACGCAGGACGCCCGGCGAGCCGTAGAACACGGAATCGGGGAACGCGAACTCTCCCGTGGCGGGATCGCTGTTCAGGTCCTGCAGGTTGCTCAGCAGCGGCGAGCCGTTCGGCGCGGGTTTGAGGCCCGTGAGCCGCACCTTCGCGCCGATGGGCACGTCCTGCCCGTTGAGCACCTGCCCCGTGACCGTGCCCCGGCGGAAGAACTGCACGTCCGCTGTCACCACGTCCCCGTCGAAGCGCACCGCCGCGTTCACGAATCCCCATCGCTTCGGGTCGAAGTTCGCTCCCTCGCCGTTGAGCAGCGGGTTGTCCGCACCCGTGAACGCGGCGAACGCCTTCTGGATCACCGCGCCCAGCTCGGCCTCGCTCGGCCCTCCGCGCAACGTGGCGAGCGCGCTCGCGGCGTCGAAGGTCTCCTCCACCGGCGGGGCCGGCGCGCTGAACGTGTGCGGACCGGGCGGGACGTTCTCGAAGCGGTAGAAACCGTCCGCGTCGGCGTCCACCCAGAAGAAACCGGGCGGGTCGCTGTCGATCGGCCGCGCGACCCGGGCGTGAGGGACGGGCCGGCCGTCCTCGTCGCGCACCACGCCTTGGACCAGCCCGGCGGGCTGCATGATGACATCGGCCACGTTGAGCACGCCGGGCAGGACGTTGACGCTCGCCGAGCCGAAACGCTGGAAGCGCACCTGCGCGCTGCGCTCCGGCGTGACGCCCGCCGATATGCCGCGTTGGCCTACCGGCACATCGGGGATGAGGAAGCGCCCGGCCCCATCGGTGGTGACCAACTGGATGCCGCCGGCGACCAGCGCGTTGGTGAGGGGCACGCCGGCCGAGGTGAGCACCCGGCCCGTGACCGCCGCGAAGCCGCCGAGCGCCAGGTTCACGTTCGCCGTCTCCCGGTCGCCAAGGGTCTGGCCCCGCTGGGCGCTGCGCCGTCCATCCACCGACAGGGCGGCGACCGTCAGCGCCCCGCCC
>JANNAJ010000406.1:0-2028 GCA_031384285.1 Verrucomicrobiota bacterium | reverse complement strand
GCGGAAGACGGTGAACGACAGCCCGAACACCTCGTGCGCCGCTCGCAGGTCGAGCTCGCAGGCGTACTTGGCGATCCCGTACGGGTCCTCGGGCCGCGGCACGGCGTCCTCGCGCAACGGGAGCTGACCGGTGCCGTACACGGCGATGCTCGAGGCGAGCACGAAGTGCTTCGCGCGGCCGGTGACCGCGGCGTTGACCAGGTTCACCGTCGCGCCGAGATTGGTGTCGTAGTTGAACCGCCGGGTGTGGTGGCTCAGCCCTTCGGCCGCGTACGCCGCGAGATGCTGGACGACATCGAAAGGCCCGTGCTCCGCCCAGAGCCGCCGGACGAACGTCGCGTCGCGCAGGTCGCCGGCGACGAGCGGCACCCCATCGGGCACGTTGCGCCGGAACCCTCCTGAAAGATCGTCGGCACCGACGACATCCATCCCCAGAGCCCGGCAATGCGAGGCGACGTGCGAGCCGATGAACCCGGCCGCCCCCGTCACCAATGCTCGTGGTCGTGACATGGGCGGCAGGTTCGCGGATGGGATGCGCGGAAGTCGAGCGCTCTGCGGGCCGGCCCGCACCGATAGAGGCCGGCAGGTCCGCTCCCGCCCCGCCCCATCACGATTTGATGTCGCGCGCCTGGAACGCCGCGGCGCCGATGGCGAAGAAGGTCACGTTGAACCCCGCGAGCAGGCAGAGCGATTCGATGATCCGGGTGGTCGGCGCGGGCTGGAGGAACACCCATTGCCACAGGTTGAGATGATGGGTGATGAACCAGCCCTTGTAGTCCGCGAACCACGGGATGTTCATCAGGATCCCGTTCGCGAAGAGCACGGACAACGCGAGGATCGTCGCCGCGGCCGGCTTCATGTTGAAGCACGAGAACATGAACCCCAGCCCCATCACGCTGACCGCTTTCGTCGCCAGGAGCAGATGCGCGAGCGTGTAGCGCCAGAGCCCTTCGCTGGCGCCGAAGAGACTGAAGCCGCCGCGCGGACCGTCCCCGTCGATCTGGGTGGCGAACAGCCCGCCCTGCGGGAACCACAGCGAGGCGAAGGCGAGGCCGAACACGCCGAGGCACACCGACAGGAGCAGCGCGAACAACGAGCCGGCGAGCCACTTCAGCGCGAGCAGCCGGAGCCGCGACACGGGCCTCGCCAAGATCATCCGCAGCGTGCCGTCCTCCGCCTCCTTGGCCACCAGGTCACCGCCCACGAGCGCGACGTAGAGCGGCAACAGCAGGTAGGCGATGGGGATCACCACGATGGTGGCGATGGTCTCGGCCGTGATGAAATCCGCGGCGGGATATCCGCCGCCTTCCAGGGCGCGCCGGATGCCGGTCGAGGCCTTGCTGAAGCGGAACATCAGGACCACCGCGTTCTGCGCGAGCAGGAACACCCCGAAGCCGATGAAGGTCCGCTTCTTGCCGAAGAGCTTCCAGAGCTCGTGCTTAAGTTGGATCAGGAACATCGGGAGGGAACGGGAACGGCGAGAGCGATGGCGGGGTGGCGGGTTTCGTGGTCAGGCATCCGGCGGCCGGCGTCCGGCTGCCGGTGTTTCTTGCCTCATCAGCGACAGGTAGAAATCTTCGAGCGTCGGTTTCTCCGTGGCGATCTCGTGGACGGGGAACCCCAGTCCGACCAGGCACCGGACGACATCCGAGGTGGCGGCGCCTTCGGCGAGCGCGATGGCTCCGTCATCGCGGTCCGCGACGACCAGCTTGGCGGCACGCAGCTCCGCGACCGCCGATACAAAATCGCTCGTCCGCAGCCGCACCCAGCTCTGGGCGCGCCGGGCCTCGGCCAAGGTGCCGTCGAAGACCTTTCTGCCCTGGTTCATCACGGCGATCCGCGAGCAGAGCTGCTCGACCTCGCTGAGCAGATGCGACGAGAGCAGGATGGTGAGACCGAGCTCGGCATGGAGACGGCGGATGGTCTCGCGCATCTCGTGGATGCCCTCGGGATCGAGGCCGTTGGTCGGTTCGTCGAGGATGAGCAGGTCCGGTCCCGGCAACAGCGCCTGAGCGAGCGCGAGCCGGG
>JANNAJ010000403.1:0-1984 GCA_031384285.1 Verrucomicrobiota bacterium | reverse complement strand
GCGCGCTCGCGCTGGCCGCGCCGCTCACTTCGGGGACGGCGCAACGGGTCTTCGGCCGCGCGCACATCTTCCTCAAGAACGCGCTCGTGCTCGAACGTCTCGCCGAGGTGGACACCATCGTGCTGGATAAGACCGGCACGCTCACCGGCAACGACGCCAGCGGGGTGAGCTTCTCCGGCGAACCGCTGAGCGCGACGGAGACGGGCTGGGTCCTCTCGCTGGCGCGCCACTCGGTGCACCCGCACTCGCTGCGCCTCGCCCGGGCCTTGGCATCCGGGGCCCCGGTCGCGCCCGTCACCGGCTTCGGGGAGATCCCCGGCTGCGGGCTCACCGGAGAGGTGGAAGGCCGGTCGGTCCGCTTGGGTTCGCTGGCTTGGCTCGGACGCTCCGGAGTGGCCATCCCGGAAGGGGTCGTTCCCGCGGGAAGCTCGGTCTGTGTCGCCATCGATGGACGCTTCCGCGGCTGTTTCCTGCTCACGAGCCCGCTGCGACCCGAGGTCGATGCCCTGGTCCGCAGCCTCGGCGGCCGTCATCAGCTCGCGTTGCTCAGCGGCGACAACGCCCGCGAGGAGGCGCGCTTCCGCGCGTTGCTCGGCGAGAGCGCCACGCTCCGGTTCGACCAGAGCCCGACGGACAAGCTCCGCTTCGTCCGCGACCTGCGCTTGGCCGGCCGCACGGTGATGATGGTCGGGGACGGCCTGAACGACGCAGGCGCGCTGAAGCAGAGCGACGTGGGCGTCGCGGTGGTCGAACAGGTCGGTGCGTTCTCGCCCGCCAGCGACATCATCCTGGACGCCGCGCAACTGCCGCAGCTCGCGCGGATGCTCGACTTCTCGCGGCGGGCGGTGCGGGTCATCCGCGCCGGCTTCGTCCTCTCCGGCCTCTACAACCTGGTGGGCATCGGCATCGCCGCCGCCGGCCTGCTGTCGCCCATCGTCTGCGCGGTGCTGATGCCCCTGAGCTCCATCTCGGTCGTGCTGTTCGCGTGCGGCGCGACCCGCTGGGCCGCCCGCCGCGCCGGCCTGACCGACGCGACCCCGGTCCCTGCCGCACCATGAACGTCATACTGCTCCTCATGCTCGCGAGCCTCGCCGTCGCGACGGCGTTCCTGGGCGGCTTCATCTGGGCGGTGCGCGCCGGCCAGTTCGAGGACACCGGCACGCCCCCGCTGCGGATGCTCGCCGAGGACGACCAGGGCCCGATCGACAAGACCCCTTTACCCGAGACCAACCAAGAGAACTGAAGATGAAGATCGAGACATTCAGATACGACAACCGGATCGTGCGCGCGTTCGCCATCGCCACGGTCATATGGGGCCTGGTGGGCATGAGCGCCGGCCTGCTGGCGGCCATCCAGCTGTTCTGGCCCGCGGCCAACCTCAGCCTGCAGTTCGTCAGCTTCGGCCGGCTGCGGCCGTTGCACACGAACGCGGTGATCTTCGCCTTCGTGGGCAACGGCATGTTCATGGGCATCTACTATTCGCTCCAGCGGCTCTGCAAGGCGCGCATGTTCAGCGATGCGCTGAGCTCGATCAACTTCTGGGGCTGGAACGCCATCATCGTCGCCGCCGCCGTCACGCTCCCGCTCGGCCTGACGACCAGCAAGGAGTACGCGGAGCTGGAGTGGCCCATCGACATCGCCATCGCGCTCATCTGGGTGGCGTTCACGGTGAACCTGCTCGGCACCATCATCCGCCGCCGCGAGAAGCACCTCTACGTCGCCATCTGGTTCTACATCGCCACCGCGCTCACGGTCGCTGTGCTCCACATCGTCAACTCGATGGCGATGCCCGCCGGGCCGTTCAAGAGCTACTCGGTCTACGCCGGCGTCCAGGACGCGCTGGTGCAGTGGTGGTACGGGCACAACGCCGTCGCGTTCTTCCTCACCACCCCGGTGCTGGGGATCATGTATTACTTCCTCCCCAAGGCCGCGGGGAGGCCGGTGTACTCGTACCGCCTGAGCATCATTCACTTCTGGGCCCTGG
>JANNAJ010000381.1:0-4469 GCA_031384285.1 Verrucomicrobiota bacterium | reverse complement strand
CTGCCGTGCGTCCCGCCGGCAGACGGCTCGCACGGCGGGCGCGCGCGGAAAGGTCCCACGGGGCGGGATCCGGCGAGCCTCTGCCGGCAAGATGCCGGCAGCACGTTCCGCCGATCCATACCGACTCTTGGTGGATACCGGTAGAACTCGGCTTCATGTTGTGGGCGGCTTGCCCTGCAAGCCGAGCGGGTTGCCGGGGGGCAACTCGCCAACGGCCCGAAAAGAGATCACACCGACTTGGTATGAGACGTGACGCGACGGAACCTTCGCCTTGAGAGCCTGCCTGAAAAGTAGGACAGTGCCTCTGGCCTGTCTGTTCCGGGGCTTCCAGCCCCACGCAAGACAGGCGGTGCCAAGGGCTGGAAGCCCGCGGGCGGACAGGCTCGAAGCCTGTCCTACTGGGCTGGACGGCCTTTTCAAACAGTCTCTGAGACTTCGGACCTCAGAGCCGGGACCCATCTCCTCTTCCCGCTTCGCGGTACCAGTTATCGCGTTGGCGCGGCTCGTGGCCGAGGTCGGCGATGAGACGGCGCATGTCGGAGACGCCCATCCGGAAGGTCGTGCCGGCGCTGCTCACCACGTTCTCCTCGATCATGATCGAGCCGAGGTCGTTCGCCCCGTAGGTCAGCGCGACCTGCCCGATCTCCTGGCCCTGCGTGACCCATGAGCTCTGGATGTTCGGGATGTTGTCCAAGTAGATCCGACCGAGCGCCTGGGTCCTGAGATACTCGTGGGCGCCGACCGTCGGCGCCTTGAGCACCGTGTTCTCCGGTTGGAAGGTCCAGCAGATGAACGCGGTGAACGCGCCACCATCGACCGTGCCGTTCTCCAGCGCCCCGGCATAGGCCGCGGCCTGCTGGATGGGCGACGCTCCGGCGTCCCACATCCCGCTCCGGGCGTCCCGCATCCGGGCCAGCGACCGGTCCTGCTGCGCGCGGACGACGTCCAGGTGCTCGATGCGCTCATCGAGCGTCTCGACGTGGCCGAACATCATCGTCGCCGTGCTCGCCAGACCGAGGCGGTGCGCGACGTCCATCACTCCCATCCACTCGGCGGTGTCCGCCTTGAGCGGCGAGATCTTCTTGCGCACGCGGTCCACGAGGATCTCGCCGCCGCCGCCGGGCAACGATCCGTAACCGGCGGCCACGAAATCGCGGAGGATCTGCTCGACCGGTTCGCCGAAGACCTCCTGGAAATGGATGAACTCGCTCGGGCTGAAGCCATGGACGTTGAAGCCCGGGAACTTCGCGCGCACGTGGCCGAGCAGGTCGAGGTACCACTGCTTGGTGAGCTTCGGATGGTGGCCGCCCTGCATCAGCATCTGCGTGCCGCCGAGCGCGATGGTCTCCTCGATCTTGCGGTCCAGCTCGTCGAGGGTGATGACGTAGCTGTCGGCGTCCTTCTCGGTGCGCCAGAACGCGCAGAACTTGCAGTAGACGTCGCAGACGTTGGTGTAGTTGACGTTGCGGTCGACGATGTAGGTGACGATATCGGCACCGCGGCCGCCGAACGCCGGGGCCTTCACAAGCCGCCGGCGACGGTCGGCCAGCGCGCCGAGCTCACCGAGCGGGAGCTGCCAGAGACGCGATGCTTCCGCGCGGTCGATGCGTCCGCCGTCCCAGACCTTCTGGAGCAGCGCATCATGGGACGGGTCATGGACCATGGGCGCAGGCTACGGGCGGGACCGGGATGCCGCAACCGCGGCGCCGAGGTCGGTTTCCCGGGCGGCCATCCGTCCACAGGCACAAAAAAAGGCACAGCCCTTCAAGGACTGCGCCTTCTTTGGAGACCGATGTCGACGGCTCAGGCCGCCTTCGCCTCGGGCTTCTTCCACGTGCGCAGCGGCGCCAGTTTGAGCTGGCCCTTCTTGATGACGCTCACCGCGACACGGAGGCGCTTCACCTGGCCGTTGGGCAGGAGGACCTTCACCTTCTGCAGGTTCGGGAAGAACCGGCGCTTGGTGATGGCGGTCACGTGGGTACCGATGCCGCCTTTTTTCTTCGCCTTACCGGAGCGCCAGATGTGGTTGCCCTTGATGGGGCGCTTGCCGGAGATAGGACAGATACGAGCCATAAAATTTTGCCTTTCGTCTTAAAGGAGCGGCGTAGTTAACGGTCCGCCAAATCAGGTGCAAGCCTTATTTCGGTCGTCTTGCGTTCCCACGGTCCGCCGCCACACTCCGCGGCGGTGAAAGAAGCCTACATCGCGGCCAAAGAACGCTGGGCCCGCAAGCAATCCGGCCTCGCCAAGCCGACCGTCCGGTCGTCCGACCGGCTGCCCCCGGGACAACGCCAGGTCGAGAACTTCCCGGTGCTCGACCTCGGCGTGAAGCCGGAGGTGGCGCCCGACCGATGGGAGCTCAAGATCGGCGGCCACGTCGAGAACCCGGTCACCCTCTCCTGGGATGCCTTCCTCGCCTTGCCGCAGTCCAAGGACGTGAGCGATTTCCACTGCGTGACGACCTGGAGCCAGTTCGACATGGCGTGGGAAGGCGTATCGTTCTTCACGCTCGTCGACCTCGTCCGGCCCAAGGACAGCGCCACCCACGTCTTCTTCAAGAGCTACGACGGCTATTCCACCAACAACCCGCTCGACGTGATGATGGACGACGACGTGCTCATCGCGCACTCGTGGAACGGCGCTCCCCTGCCCCGCGAGCATGGCGGACCGGCCCGGGTCATCGTCCCCAAGCGCTACGCGTGGAAGGGAGCGAAGTGGATCCGCGAGATCACCTTCCTCGACCGCGACATCCTCGGCTTCTGGGAGGTGCGCGGCTACTCGAACACCGCCGATCCCTGGACCGACGACCGCTTCTCCTGAGCGACGCGGCGTTGGGTCGGGCCGGCGACGACGTGAGGAGCCTCCGGTCTCTCCGGAGAGCAGCGGGACCCGTCACCTCGTCCCTGCGGGTTCTGCGGTCGCCTCGTCGGTCTCAGCCTAGCGGCTTCGACCATGGCAACGCGAGTTGCACCGCCGCCATCTCGCCGAGCCCGCTGACCCCGAGCCCGAGCAGGCGCAGCGGACGATGGACGAGGTCTTCCCTCGCCAACAACCAACAGCCGAACCGGTAGATCTCCTTGGCATCGCTCAACGGTTCCTCCACCGAGATCTGCCGCGTGAGCGTGGTGAAGTCGCCGTAGCGGACCTTCACCTGCACCGTGCGCGCGGCGAGCCGGCGCCGCTGGAGCTTCCCGGCGATCTCCGCCGCTTGTTCGCGCAGGCAGGCGCGCAGTTCCGGACGGTCCGCCGTGTCGCGGTCGAAGGTCGTCTCGCTGCTGATGCTCTTCACCTCGTCGCCGAGCTCGAGCGGACGGTCGTCCTCGCCGAAAGCGAAGCGCTTGAGCACCGGCCCGAACGACCCGACCAGCGCGCGCAGGTCGCCCGGATGGTCCTGGAGGTCGCCCACGGTGTTGAGACCGGCCTTGGCCAGGACCTCGGCGGTGACGGCACCGACGCCGTGCAGCGCGCGGCAGGGCAACGGCCGGAGAAAGGCCACCTTGTCGCGCTCGGCGATGAGGGTGAGACCGTCGGGCTTCTTGAAGTCGCTGCCCAGCTTGGCCAGCAGCTTGTTCGATGCGATGCCGATGCTGGCGGTCAAACCGCGCTGCGCACGGATCTCCGCGCGCAACCGCTCGGCGATGGGCACGGCCGCGCGCAGGGCCCCTTCCCCGCCGTCTTCTCCGGACGGCCCAACGATCATCGTGGCCTCCAGATACGCCTCGTCGACCGAGACCTGTTCGACCACCACGCCCGTCTCCGCCACCAGCCGGAAGATGGCGCGCGATTCGTCGCGGTAGGCGTCCATGCGCGGCCGGATGAAGACGCCGAGCGGGCACAACCGGGCGGCGATCCGGCTGGACATGGCGGAGCGCACGCCGAACTTCCGCGCCTCGTAGCTCGCCGCGCAGACGACGCCGCGCTGCTCGCTGGAACCGCCCACGATCACCGGCAACCCGCGCAGTTCCGGCCGGTCGCGCTGCTCCACGGACGCGTAGAAGGCGTCCATGTCCAGATGGAGGATGACCCGCGGCACGGACCGATCTTGTGCGCCCCGCCGGCTGATGTCAGCCGGCGACAGCAACGGACCGCCGTTGCCGCTCGCCGTCGGACCGGCGGTCTCGGTGGACGGCAGCCAACCCGCGGACACGGGCAAGACCGGCGGACGACGATCCCCGGCCGCTCGTCACGCCGCCGTCCGCCGATGGATGCGGCGGTCGATTCCCCGGAGACAACCGATTGGGCGGCCACAATCCAACAGGCCTGGTCTGGTGCCAGGGCCCGAACGGCGGCGTGGACCCACAACGCTCGGCTCAACCTTGCCGGAACCGGATCGACGTCATCCCGGTCATGGCGCGGAAGGCCGAGCGAAGGCGCTGTGGTCGTGGAAGCCGCAGGCGGGCGCGACTCGACGGCGGTGCGGGTCTTGGCGATGGACCGGCCCGGCTCCGGTCCGAAGGACCGCTTCATCG
>JANNAJ010000231.1:0-1580 GCA_031384285.1 Verrucomicrobiota bacterium | reverse complement strand
CCGGTCGTCCATGAAGGACGGCTCTACGTCGCCGGCGGCGGTGATTGGTTCTGGGGCAAGAACGAGGCGTGGCTCAAGTGTTTCGGCACCGGTCCGACCGGCGAGCAGGGCACGAACTCGCTCGCTTGGTCCTACCCGCTGGGCCGGCACACCATGTCCACGCCAGCGGTCCACGACGGCCTCGCCTACGTGGCCGATTCGATGCGGCTGTTCCACTGCGTCGACATCAAGACCGGCCAGGCGGTGTGGACCCACGAGCTCGGCGGTGAGGTGTGGGCGTCGCCGCTGGTCGCGGACGGCAAGGTCTTCATCGGCACCCGGCGCGGGGATTTCTGGACCTTCGCCGAAGGCCGGGAGAAGCGCGTGCTCGACCGCGTCGAGCTGGGTTCCCCGATCAGCGCCACGGCGACCGCCGCGAACGGCGCGTACTACATCAGCACGATGACGCACCTCCACGCGGTCGGGACGACGCCGGCGGAGTGAGATTTCAGACAGGTTCTGCAAATGAGGGTCATCGTATCCATTCTGAGTGCGGCACTCGTGGGTTCTCTTTTGCTCCAGTCCTATTTAGCTATCTGGCATCCATCATCGTTCGGACGCTTTGCCGAGTTTCCCATCATCCTGCTTCACGCCTCTTGCATTGCGGCGTCGGCGTTTCTTGTCCTCGTCATGCCGGGCTTTGTTTGGATGCGACGCACACAGCGACGTGTATCTCCAGCAGCAGGTTTCCTCAGCGGCTTGTTCCTCGGCTGTTTTGTCATGCTATTGTTCATGGCTTTATTCCATTGGCCGGTTCGTGTCGGCGAGTTGGTAGCAGGCAGCTTGGCCGGAGCGGTTGGAGTTTCCATTTATGCGAGACTTTTTTTCAGAGTCGTCGCCTAACCGTGCGAATCAATTGATCCGGCCATCGCGTTCCTGCCGCAATCCAAGCGTCCCGTGGTCCGGGCCGCGGAACTTAGATCGTTCACTTGGGGCGCGAACGGGTCGCCTTCGCAATCGGGGCTCCCGCGGGCGGGAGCCCGGGGACCCCAGAGCCACACACCAGACCACGACGCACCGCGGTGCCGTCAGCCCGCGATGGTCTCCGATCGCCGTTCTCGCGCCCGACGACTCTGCTGGAGGTAGTACAGGACGGCGAGCAACCCGAAGAGCACCGCGAGGAGATAGAGCCACCAGAACACCTTTTCGATGATGTCCTCGTGCGGAAGACGCCGGACGATGGAGCTTGTCGTTGCCGAGGCCGGACGGGCATCCGCTCGGGACGAGATATCATCCCGAGGGGCCCCCTGCCCCGCGTTGGCCGCGATGGGCTCTCCCGATGAAGTCGCCGTGCCGACACTGTGGACGATCGTCTGGGCACCGACGCGGCTGCCGTCGGGTGCCGGAATCGACGGCGCGGCGGGTGGCGCGGTCGGATCCTGCGGCGCGGCCGGAGGAACGCTCCGTGCGGCCCGCTCCGGCGCGGCGGAAGGCCCTGGAAAAGACGGTGCGGGCGAAGGAGAAGGTGACGGCGACGGCACGGGCGAAGGCACGGGGGCCGGACCGCGCGAAGGCGGCGTGCCTCGGGCCGGCGTCACGGG
>JANNAJ010000229.1:0-2019 GCA_031384285.1 Verrucomicrobiota bacterium | reverse complement strand
GCGTGCGCGCCGCTCGTGCTGGACCTGGCGACGGCGGAGGATTGGGACGCGGCGGTCGCCGAGGTGTTGCCCGGACGGCGTCGTCGTCTGGTGACCTTCTTCGGCATGTTGCCGAACTTCCTTCCGGGAGAGGTCCTCTCCCGCCTGAGGGGCCTGCTCGCGCCGGGCGACCGGTTGCTCGTGAGCGCGAACCTCGCCCCGGGAGAAGTCTACGAGGCCGGCGTCGCGCGCATCCTACCGCTCTACGACAACGAGCCGACGCGCGAGTGGCTGCTCGGCGTGCTCCTGGACATCGGCGTCGAGCGCGACGACGGCGTCGTGGAGGTCCGGGTGGCGCCGTGTCCCGCGGGCTCGGGTCTGCTGCGGGTCGAGGCGACGTTCCGCTTCGCGCGCGAGCGACAGGTGGACGTCGAAGGCGAGCCGTTCCGGTTCGGGGCGGGCGAGTGTTTCCGCTTGTTCTACTCGTACCGGCACACGGTGGACCGCGTGGCCGCGCAGTTGGCATCGCACGGCATCGCGGTCGACGGATCATGGATCAATCCGGCCGGCGACGAAGGCGTGTTCCTCGCCCGCCGGATGTGAACTTTGGTGGCAAGCGCACCGCGCCGGCCGCGATCAATCCACATCGCATTCGGCGAGGCGCTGGCGATAGACCGTCCGCGCGTGCTCGTAGGCGGCCTTTGCCTGGCCGATCTCTTCGCCCTTCATGAAGCGCTCCTTCTGCGACCAGCACTGGTCCACGCTCTTGAGGCACCATTCCAGGCTGCGGCGCGAGGCTCGGACAGGCTTGCCGCCGACCTCGATGAAGACGGGATTCGTGTGCGAGCTCGGCAGGATGCGGAAGGCATACCAGCCCGAGCGCTTCACCTCGTGGTCGAACGCGATGTCGCGGAACGTGCCGTCGGCGCGCAGCGTGGTCCTGGCCACGGCGACGCCGTTCTCGATCAGCTCGACCGGGACCTCGCGGGTGTCGTCGATCCGCGCACGTTCGATGTGCCAGTAAGGACGCTCGGTGAACTTGCGCTTCTTGATGTTGCCTTCCGGTCGTTCGTCGAGGCGGGCAGCGGCATGGACGCGGAACGCGACGGTCTTGCCCGCCGTCAGCTTCAGCTCGCTGCCCTTCTCGCCCATCGCGACCTGGTCGGCCTTGAAATCCATCAGGTGGCTCCGGCCGTCGCCAACGTAGTTGCGGCCGGCGCGGATCCCTTCGCACCAATCTTCGTAGGTCCAGCGCGCGGGCAGCTTCACGTAGCTGCGGCCGAGGCCGACGCGCTCGCTGTAGACGCAGGGGAAATCGGTCTCGCCGCTGATGCGTGTGCGGAAGCCGGCGTTCAACGTCTGGTACCAGATGTTCAGCTCCCACGGGTACGCCGTGTCGACCGTCGAGATGAAATCCACCGCAGGCACCGCTGTGCCGTCGGGTCCGGGCAGCTCGTGGGTGACGTCGACGATGTACTCGTTCGCGCCGATGCCGTTGAACGGCGGGACCGTGTAGTTCGGCAGGTCCGTCGAATCCATCTCCAGCCCCCAGCCGCTGTGCGCCGGGCCGACGAGCGCGCCCTGGCGCTTGGCCCAGCGGAGCGTGTTGAGACCGAGCTTCGGCCAATGGTCCTTCGACGTGCCGCCCGGATAGATCTCCTCCTTGAGCCGCAGCAGACAGAGATGCCCGGATTCGTGCGATCCGAAGCCGCTCACCTCGACGTCGTAGCGGAGGATCCAGGGCCATCGGGAGACGAGGTCGTCCTTGCCGGTGAAGAACTGCTTCTGGTAATCGAAGCACGGTCCCCACGTGAGATTTACCCCCACCTTGAGGTCCTCGCCCAGCACGTGGCGCATCATGTCGGCGGCATGGACACCTTCGGTCGGCTTGGTGTAGTGGGCGCAACCGGCGGCGTGGATGTGGTGGTCGCCCGAGATCCAACCGAGCTTTGCGGGATCGATCCACCGCACGACCTGGAAGCTCCAATCGGCCGGCCCCGCGCCGACCACGAGCCCGCGCGTCTGGGGGGCCGATTCCGG
>JANNAJ010000141.1:0-11558 GCA_031384285.1 Verrucomicrobiota bacterium | reverse complement strand
GTCCACGCCGCGCCGGCGACCGCGTCGCGGACCTGGACGCGGTAGGTCCGTCCCGCGACCGCAAGGAACCGGAGCCGCACCGCACCGACCGCCGCCATGGGTCCGGCCACTTCGATCCGCAACACGCTGGCCGGATCCTGCGGATCGGTGCCGGCCTGATACTCAGCAAGGTTGTCCTGTCCGTCGCCGTCGGGATCGGCCGCGGCGTCGGGCATCGTGCGGTCCGTGCCGTGGGCTTCTTCCCAGAGATCGGGCAATCCGTCTCCATCGCTGTCGGCCAAGGCCGGATCTAGCTCCGCTCCCGGAGTCGGCGGAGCGGCGACCCACGCGGCGGCGTCCCCGGCGTCCACCGAGAAGAAGCGCCGCTGCAACGACGATCCGCCACCGTCCGCCGCCGTCGGCCACGGCGACCGGTCGTTGTATGCGAAGGAGAAGACCGTGGATCCGAGCGGATGCGCCAAGGTCAGGCGCTCGCCGCCGTAGTCGAGCTTGCCGACGAACAGGCCGTCCAGCGGCGCGCCGGAGAAGGCCCGGGCATAGTTCGCGGCGTCGCGCGCGAGCACGAGGAAAGCGCCCGGCGCGAGTGTCTTGCCTTCGGGCAACGTCGCGGTGATCCCGCTCGTGAAAGTCAGACCGCCGAGGTCGAGCGGGTCCGGTCCGGTGTTCTGCAGCTCGATGAACTCGGACGCGTCGCCGTCGCCGTCGACCGCTGGATGGTAATGCAGCTCGCTCACCTGCAACGCGCGGTAGTCCTGCGGCACGAAGTACTCGGCCTCGACCAGCGCGCTCCACGTCGCGCCGTCCTTCACCCGGGCGCGCAGACGCGTGCGATGATCGATCACGACCGGTGCCGAATAGGTGGCCGCGGACGCCGCCACCGCGCCTCCGACCCGTCGGGGATCCGTGCCGTCGGTCGTGAAGTAGAGCGTGCCGGCCGCGTTCGGATTAGTGATCGCCAGTATCGAGCCCGCGGCCACCAGACCGCCCGGCAGGCCGGGCGACGGCGCATCGAGCAGCGGGAAGAGCTTGGCGTCGCGGAAGCGCTTGAGGGCGACGACCTGGTTGGAGGGGAAGAACGTCCCGCGCATCCACTGGTCGTTCTGCAGCCATTCGACCTCGCGCCGGAACGGCTGCGCCGGACGCTGGTGGTCGCCCCATCGCGCGCTCTCGGCGACGACCGCCAGGTCCACCTCTGCGGCACGCCGGTCCCAGCGCGCGAGGTTGCTAAGCAGACCCAGCGCGCCGCCGCCGAAGAGATGCTTCTGCACGCGGTCGGCGAAGAGCTGGCGGAACTCGGCGTTGGCCCGGCAGCGCGCGTAGACATAGGTCGGCGTGCCCGCGACATCGGCCTCCGCGTAGATCGGTCCCCATGAGCTGTGGCGCTTCACCAGCGAGTTGATGGAGATCTCCTGGTCCCAGACGAAGAACTTGAACCCCGTGCTCTCCGCGTCGCGCCGCCGGGCGGCCCACCAGTTGTGGTTCGGCCAGTCGTCCGAGCCGATGAAGATGCTCAGGAGCATGTAGTCGACGAGGTTGGTGACATCGAGCAGCACCGGGTATCCCGGGTTGCGGGTGCCGTCGGCGTTGTTGCCCATCAGGCGCTGGTAGTTCGCGTCGCCCGAGAGACCGGTGCCGGCGAGCGACATCAGCTGGCCGAACGCCGCGGAGTTGCCGGCGTGGACCTCCGCGAAGTCCGCCAGCACGTCGTAATCCGCGTCCTGGCCGCCGAGATGGAGCGCGGCGAAATCGTCGTCCGGCCGTTCGCAGACGTTGTAGAGGCCCCAGTAGATCCCGTTGAGGTAGAGCTGCGCGAAGGTGCCGTGGCTCGACGGCTGGCCCATGGCGATCTGCGCGTCGCGGACCCATTGGTCGCGGATGTAGCTCGCATCCTTCCGGTACCAACGCTTCACGCCGTTGACGAGCTGGTCCCACTCGACGCACGGCCAGGTGTCGGTCGAACCGGCGCGCAGCACGAGGCGCTTGAAGCCGCGGGCCGGCGATCCCGGGAAGACCGGGAAGTCGAGCCGCGAAGGCCCGTGCTCGTCGCGGAAGACGAGGTTGAACCCGTGCTTGGGCGTGAAGCCCTTGTCGCGCGAGATATTCCCGTGGACCCGCAGCCCGGCATCGACCGCGAACCCGGTCGCGCCGTCGGGTCGGATCCACTCGATGCTCGCGGAGCGTTCCCAGTCGTCGCCGTGGATGCCGGAGTTCGCGTAGATGCCGCCGGGGCCGAAGATCTCCGGCTCGGGCAGGACGATGCTGATGGTCGGCAAGCTGGTGAGCGAGTTGGTGAACTCGTATCCGGGCAAGGCCCCGTCGACCACGCGGGCATCGACGGTGAAATCCGTCGGCGCTCCTCCCGGCCACGTCGTGCCGACGCTCTTCGGCCGCTGCTGCGCGGCGACGCTCGCCGGGAACAGATAGGTGCGCGTGGCGATCGCGCCGGGCGCGAGACCGTCGAGGAAGGCCGCGGCGCGCAGGACGGTCGTGCGCGACAACGACAGCACCGTCCCGGGCCCGGGCACGACGACGCCGTTGGTGGGCGTAGGCACGGTGCCGTTGGTCGTGTAGACCAGCGTCGCTCCCGCGGAGTCGGTCCAGACGCGCACGTCGACCGGCGCCGAGAAGATGCCGCGCCCGGGCTCGAACCGGACCTCGTCGACGAAGCCGGCGACCCCGGCATCGTTCGGCGCGCCCGGCGTCGGTCGCGGGAAGTAGCGGTCCTCGGCGACCCTCGCGGAGAGGAGCTCCGGCAAGGCGAGGAACGTGGCGTCGTCGCGCGACGCGTTGAACGCGTGGATCGCGAGGACGTTCGTGCCGGCGCGGAGCATCCCGGCCGCCGGGATCTCGATCTCCTCGGCGACGACGACGTCCTGCGCGGGACGAGCCGAGGTCGCCGCGGACGAGAACCCGGTGGCCGCCGGTGCTCCGCGGCGCGCGACTTCGGTGCCGTCGACGTAGGCGACGAAGCCGTCGTCATAGCGCATCCGGAGCAGGAGCAGTCCAGCGGGATCCGGATCGGGCGCGGTGAACGGGATCCTCAGGTACGCCGACGAGCCGATGCCGGACATCGCGGCACCGATGTCGGTGGAGATGAGCGGCGTGAGGCGGCGGACCTGCGACGGCGAGGCGCCGGCCGCCAGCGCCCCGATCTGCGATGGATCAAGCGCCACGTCCCACACCGAGAAATCGTCGATGCGCCCGTGGTACGGCATGCCCGGGCCCGCCCCGATCATGAAGCTGCGGATCGGTTTGAGACGTCCCGTGTTGTTCCCTTCGAAGAGGAGTTTGCCGCCGAGCCAGACCTGCTTCTTCCCGCCGCGCTTCACGAACGCGTAGTGGACCCATCGGCCGCGCCAGTTCGCCGGATCGGGCACGCCGACGGACACGCGATCGATCGCCGGGTCGCAGCAACCGGTGTCCCAGTACACGACCTGGTCGCTCCACGGCACGTGGGCGTTGAGCGAGCGGTTGCCGCCGCCGTCGGCCTGCGGGCTCGCCCAGAAGACGCTGTCGGGCGACGGCTGCTGGGTGCCGCCGAAGATCCAGAGGCTGAGCGTGACCTCGTCGTGGAGGATCGCGGAATCGAACATCCCGGCCGCGGCCGCGGCGACGGCGAGGTTGCCGGTGCCCTTGCAATCCAACGCGCGGTCCCCGGCCTTGCCCGTGCGTCCCGCGGCGTCGGCGGTGAAGGCGACGCCCTTCAACGTCCCGTCGCGGTGGTTGCCGCTCCCGTCCTTCGCCACGGCGGGAACGGAGACGTCGTTGAAATCCCAATAGGCGATCAAGCCCGGTGCGGCATCCGAACGGTCGAAGCCGACACCGGTCGTCACCGCGGTCCATGCGGAATCGTCGAACGCGGCATCGGCGCCGCTCCATCGCAGCCCTGTCGATGCATCGGACGGGATGAGCAGGCGCGCACCGGCTCCGACGGCGACCAGCGGCATCGGGTCGACCGGACGGCCGCGGCCGAACGAGACGTTCTTCCGCTGGGGCCCGTAGCGGTAGGCGCTCGCGACGGTGACGCCGTCGGGCTCGACGAGGGCGAGGTATCCGCCGGAGGCATCAAGCGCGAAGCTCGTGTGGAGCGGGCGCAGGGAATTGGTGTGGTCCTTGCCCGAGGCGAAGACCACGAGCCGGGCGCCGGGAGCCAACGGCGTCGGGGCGGGGAAACGCCAACGCTTCGGCGATGCCTCGGAATCCGTGAGGAACCATCCTGCAAGGTCCGCGACGGCGGGCCCCGGGTTGTGGATCTCGATCCAGTCCGGCGTGTCGCCGTCCTCATCGGCGAGCCCGCTGGCATTGCTCGCGAGGAACTCGCTGATGACCGGCCGCGCCGACGGCGCCGCTTGGGTGGACATCGGTCCGGCGACGACGACGGCGAGCAGGAGGAGCCGGATCCAGCGCATGATGGGTGGAAGATGGCAGAACCCGTGCCGAGCCCAACGTCAAACACCGGCGGCCCGTGCGCCGGTCATACCCTGGCCGAGCAGCGGCCTTGTCATCGCGGGCCGTGCGCCGCTAGCGTCCCGCACCGCATGGATCTGATCGACCTAGCTTGGCCCACGATCGCGGCACTTCCCAAGGACACCCCGGTGGTCATCCCCATCGCGGCCTTGGAACAACACGGCCGCCATCTGCCGCTCTTCACCGACAGCCTCCTGCTCGGCGAGGTCGTGCGACGCGCCAAGCTCTCGACGGGCGACCGCGTGCTGTTCGCGCCGCTGATGTGGCTCGGCAATTCGGACCATCACCTCGACTTCCCCGGGACGCTCTCCGCCGGGCCCCGCACCTATCTCGATCTGCTCGAGGGTCTGGCCGAGAACTTTCTGAAGCACGGTTTCCGGCGTCTGGTCTTCCTCAACGGCCATGGCGGCAACGATGTCCCGGGACGACAGGCCGTCTTCGAGCTCCGCCAGAAGCATCGCGACCGCTCCGACCTCCTGCTGTTGCTCGCCACCTATTGGAGCCTCGGCGCGCGTCCTTGGGAATCGGATCCGGCGATCGAGCAGCGGGAGATGGGACACGCCTGCGAATGGGAGACGTCGATGATCCTGCGGCTCGACCCGCGGCTCGTCGGCGATCATCGCGCCGCGCCGCCGGTGCCTTTCGGCAAAGGCTTCGAGCCCGCCGTCCGCGGCTGGGTCACGCAGGACCGTTCGGTGCCGGGCCACATCGGGTCGCCGCACCTCGCGACGGCGGAGAAGGGCGAGGCGCTCTTCCGGGCGTTCTCGGCCGACGTCGAGGCGCTGCTCGGCCGGATGATCGCCTGGGATGGCAGGTCCTGGAACGGCTAGGAGACCCCGTGACCTCCCACGACACCAACCTCCCGGCCCGGCCGGACTCGTGGAAGTGGGTCGTCTGCGGGCTGCTGCTGTTGGCGTCGGCGATCAACTACATGGACCGCCAGACGCTGGCCAACGCGTCGGTGCGGATCACCAAGGAGTTCCACCTCGACCAAGCGCAGTACGGCCAGATCGAGGCGGTGTTCGCCTACTCCTTCGCCGTCGGGTCGTTGGTCTTCGGCTGGCTGTCGGATCGCGTGCCCGTGCGCTGGTTGTACGCTTTCATCTTGGCCGCGTGGTCGGCGGTGGGATTCGCGACCAGCTTCGCCCAGGACCACGGCGACCTGCTCCACTGCCGGATGCTGCTCGGTTTCTTCGAGGCCGGGCACTGGCCGTGCGGGATCCGGACGACACGCGCCCTGCTCTCCGAGCGGGACCGGTCGCTCGGGAACGGCGTGCTCCAGAGCGGCACATCGGTCGGGGCTATCGTCACACCGCTGATCATGCACGCGCTGATGACACCGGAGACGGGCAGCTGGCGCTTGCCGTTCCAGGTCGTGGGCGCGGCGGGCGTGCTCTGGTTGGTGCTGTGGTTCGGCCTCCTCCGCGACGCGGACCTGCGCCCCCCGGCGTCCGCGGGCCCGGCCGCCGGCGCCGGAACAGGGACGCCGTCGCTATGGCGGATTGTCTTCAGCCGCCGGATGCTGGTGGTCTTCGCGATGGTCGCGTGCATCAACACGACGTGGCAGATCCTGCGGGCCTGGTTGCCGAAGATACTCCAGGAAGGCCGCGGCTATCCGGAATCGCAGGCGCTCTATTTCAACTCGGCGTGGTTCGCCGCGACCGATGTCGGATGCCTCGGCGCCGGGCTGCTGGCCGTGTGGCTGGTGAAGCGCGGCTGGACGGTCCACGGCTCGCGGGTGCTGGTCTTCGCGCTCTGCGGAGCGGCCTGCGCCGCTTGCGCGTTGGTGCCGCTGCTCGGGCGCGGCTGGATGCTGCTCGCGCTGCTTTTGCTCGCCGGGGCGGGCGCGTTGGGTGTGTTCCCGATCTACCACGCCTTCACGCAGGATCTCTCGGAAGAGCACCAGGGCAAGATCACCGGAATCGCGGGCGTCGCCGGGTGGGTGGTCCCGGCACAGGCGCAGAAACTCTTTGGCGCGCTCGCCGACCGGCTCGGATCGTTCGACCGCGGGATCGTCCTCGCCTCCGGTCTGCCGTTGCTGGGGGCGCTGATCCTCTGGCTCTTCTGGAACCCCCGACCGAAACCGATCCATCGATGAACCTCTTCGTGTCGTCCCGCCGCTCCTTCCTCGCCACCACCACCGCCGCGGTCGCAGGCGCCGCCCTCGGCGCGCCTTCGCTGCTCGCCGCGTCGCTGGGCCGGAAGCGCATCGCCCTCATCGGGACCGAGATGCGCCTGCATTCGCACGCGCAGCATTTCATCGACCGGCTGCTGACTGGTTACGCGTGGGAGGGCCGTTGGACGCCGCCCGCCGTGGACCTCGTGTCGCTCTACCTCGACCAGTTCCCCGAGGGGGACCTCGCCCGGACGCGCGCCAAGGAACACAAGGTACCGATCTATCCGACCATCGCCGAGGCGCTCACGCTGGGCACCTCCAAGCTGGCGGTGGACGGCGTGGTCATCATCGGCGAGCACGGCAAGTACCCGAAGAACGACCTCGGACAGACGCTCTATCCGCGGCACAAGTTCTTCAAAGAGGTGGTGAAGGTGTTCGAGGCGAGCGGCCGCAGCGTCCCGGTCTTCAACGACAAGCATCTCTCGACCGACTGGGGCCAGTGCGCCGAGATGGTCGCCGATTCGAAGCGCCTGGATTTCCCGTTCCTCGCGGGATCGTCGTTGCCGGTCACGCGACGGATGCCGGCGATCGACGTGCCGCTCGGCACCCGCCTGACCGAGAGCGTCTGCGCCGCGTACGGCGGCGTGGACAGCTACGATTTCCACGGGCTCGAGACCGCGCAGTGCATGTCCGAGCGGCGCGCCGGCGGCGAGGTGGGCATCCGCAGCGTGCAGGCGTTGAAAGGCCCGCGCCTCTGGGACGCGGTGGCGCGGCGCGAGACGACGCAGCGCCTGCTCGTCGCCGCGCTGAACCGCAGCCACAACCTGCCGGTGCAGGACGGCTTCCCGACCGCACCCGTGACGTTCGAATGGGCCCGGTCGGTCTTCGCGGACGGCATCGGGTACTTCGTCGAGCACCGCGACGGGTTCCGCACGGCGATGTTCCTGCTGGGCATCCGCGACTTCAACTACGCCGGCCTGGACGCCGCCTCGGGCAGGATCATCTCGTGCCAGATGTACCTGCCGATGCCGACGCACGGATCGACGACCGCGGACTTCTTCAACCCGCAGATCCACCACATCGAGCGGATGGTCATCGACCGCCGGGCGCCGTATCCGATCGGGCGCACCCTGCTGACCTCCGGGATGACGCTCGCCGCGGTCCGGTCCCTGGCGCGCGACCAGGTCGTGGTGGAGACGCCGGAGATGGCCGTCCGCTACAAGGCCCCGAAGGGCCCGCTGTTCTGGCAGGGATGACGGGCATCGAGACGGCGCGGCCCGTCCGACCCGGGTCTTCCAGCGCGGGTGGGACCGTGCTCGGACGCATCGGTCTATCGCGTCGTCCCGCACGGATCCCAGCCGCCGACCGCGATCGGTCCACGGCGACCAACCCGCAGGCGCTGATTCTGGTGCGGCGGCTTGGGCACCGATAACCGCGCATCCGCGACGGCGACGCCACAAGATCGCCCGTGAGTTCACCGTCGTGGTATCCGGGTCCGTGCGCATGACCGGGCGCACCGACGACGACATTGTGGTGATCGAGCCGGGCGAGACGACGGGTTTCTGCGCGCCCACGGACACGGTCACCACCGTCGTCAAGATCCCTCGCGCGCCTGATGACAAGTATGTCGCCTGACCCTGTGCTCAACATCGTCGTACCCATGGCCGGCCGCGGCCCGTGGTTCGCCGCTATGCGATCCACCTATCCGAAGCTGGCCCCTCAGTTTGCCGCGCCGTGCCCCGGTTGTGTGATCGTACCGGTGAGCCAAGTGACGGAAGGGCCGCCTGCACCGGGCTGTTGGCCAACGAGCACATCAACTCCGCCGCGCCGCTGACGGTCGCCAACAGCCACCAAAACGTGGAACTGGATGTGGACGATTACCTCCGTCACCTCGACACGCGGGCACCGCCGGGCTGATCATGACCTTCTGGTCCGACCATCCCAAGTGGTCCTACTGCCGGCTCCGGCCAGATGGCACAGTGTCGGAGGTGGTGGAAAAGCAGGTCATCAGCAACGAGGCCATGGTGGGCATCTGCAATTTCGCGCACGGCCGCGACGATGATTGCGCGCAATATCTGCGACCTAACGGCGGGTTCTACGTCGCGCCCACCTACAACCGGCAGCGCCTCCACGGCGCACACAACTACAAGTCACCTGCGGACTTCGAAAACCAAAACAACTAAGCCAAAATGTTCTCTGCCCAGTAGCTGTCCACAAAACTGGAGCATCCTCACTCTTGCGCCACCTCGCCCTCAACCTCCTCGGCCAGGATATATCCCTCGCCTGCAGGATCCACCGAAAACAGCTCCACGCCGCCCTCAACCCAGCTTACCTACGCAATCTACTCAAAATCTGATGCGTCGGCCCTGCCTTCCGTCCTCTCGCCATCCAAGCCTCTTCACCCATCCGCCCCTGAGGATACAGGCCAAAATCCTCTCACCGCCCATCCTGCGCAAAATATCCACCTCCTCAAAAGTCCATGACAAGCTCTAGGCTCGGCGGGAGGAATCCATCCTGATTGGTTTCGAAAAGGCTGGGTGACCGAGATGTCCATTCCTTCGAGCGACATCCAGCTTGACGGCTTGCGTATGCAAAAGACCTCATCGCGCGTGCGTCTGTTACCGCCGGAGGCCGATTCGACGCCTTTCGATGCCAACAATCCCGAAAAAGCTACATGCGGTCTGGTATGGCGGCCCGCCTCCCGCCGACGTCTTGGCGCGCCTGACGGCTTGGCGGACGCTGCACCCTGGGTTTGAACTGAAGGTCTGGGACGAGACCAACAGCCCGCTCCATGTGCCGTATCTCCATAACGCGCTGCGGCTCCGGAACTATGCGAACGCCTCCAACTTCACTCGGCTGTGGGCTCTCTGGCGAGAAGGCGGCATCTACTTGGACACCGACGTGGACCTGGTCCAAACGCTCGACCCTTTGATCGGGCTGCCATGTTTCCTCGGTTTCGAGAGCCGTCCCGGCGCTTCCGATCTTTGCGTGAACAACGCGGTGCTGGGCGCTGCGCCCCGCCATCCGTTCATCGCTGCCTGCGTCCGCTTTCTGCTCTCGAACTACGACGGATCGGAGCCGGCCAACCTATCCTCCCCGGTCCTGACCACTCAGATTCTGAGCGAACACGGCTTGATTACCTACGGGGAGCAGCGGCTCGAACCCATCGGTGTCCAACTGTTGCCGCGGGAATGCTTTTATCCCTACGGCTTCGATGAACCTGAGCCCGCTCCCGGAAGCCCGGCCCATCCGCGCACGTTGGCCATCCATCGGTGGCACAAGACGTGGCACCCGCCCCGGCCGTCCGAGCTGCGACGGTGGCTCACCCGCGGAGTCACGGCGGCGATTTTCTACGGGCGTCGTCTGATTGGCAGCCACCCGACAGCCCGAGCGGTCTGGCAGGATGCGCAGAGGGTCGCCACGCTCAAGGAACTCCACACGACCCGGACGGTGCGCAGCGGGCTATTCCGGGGCACGCCCATCGCGAACGTCCATTCAACGGGCAGTTCGACGTTGCCGAAGCTCATCGGGAGCTACGAACACGCGGTCCAAGAAGTCTTGGCCGGTTGGCTGGTGCGCGATTACGCGCACATCTACAACGTCGGCTGTGATTCAGGCCACTTGCTGGTGGGTCTGGGGGCGCTCTTTCCCGGGTCGCAGCTGCACGGTTACGACATCAACCTTGCGGCCTGCGCGATCGCCGAGGAGAACGTCGCAGCCGCAGGGCTGAAGGAGCGCACTGAGGTCCATCGCCGTGCGTTCCGTTGGCCGGACCTCGATAGAGGAGCCGGGAGGACGCTGATGGTTTGCGATATCGAAGGCGGGGAAGCCAGTTTGTTCTCGGAGTCCGGGACGGCGGCTCCAGATGACCTGATCGTGGAACTGCACGACTTCGTAGTCCCCGGCATCCAAGAGAATTTGGAAGAGAGGTTGGCGGCCACGCACACGGTCAGGATCATCACCGAAGCATCGCCACCGTGGTCGCTATTGACGCAATTGAGTGGCGTGGCTTTGGCGGATATGGACCATCTGGCCAACGAACATCGTCCGATTCGCATGAGATGGCTGGTCGCCGAAAGACTTGAGGACAGGCCCTAAGTGAAGCCCGCGCATGCTTATGGGCACTTCCGGAAACCTATAAATGCGGGATATGAAGTTGATGAGTGGCCATGTTTTTGGTCTCATATAGGAACATGAGCGCGCCCGCCAAGCAGTATATCCGGAGCCGTCCGCCCGGACTTTTCGACCACGACATGCGGCTCGCCGATCTCTCCCGCCGCGGCGACATCCTTCACCGGCTCGACCAGGTGGTGGACTGGGATCTCGTCGTCCCGCCCATCGAGAGGGCGCTGGCGAAGCCGGTTGTGGCTCCCGGTGGACGGCCGGCCTGGCATCCGAAGGTCCTCTTCAAGCTCTTGGTCGTCCAACGCCTCTACAATCTCTCGGACGAGCAGGCGGAGTTCCAGTTGGCGGACCGCCTGAGCTTCCAGCGCTTCGTCGGTCTCACGCTCGCCGACGCCGTGCCGGACCAGAACACGCTCTGGGGCTTCCGCGAGGAGCTCCGCAAGTCCGGCGTCCTCGACCGGCTCTTCGCGCTGTTCAACGAAGCCCTGAGAAGCCGCGGCCTCCTGCCGAAGGACGGGCACATCGTCGATGCGACGTTCGTCGAGGTCCCCAGACAGAGGAACAGCCGGGAGGAGAATGCCGCGATCAAGGAGGGCCGGATCCCGGAGGGTTGGAAGGATGACGCCAAGATGCTGAGCCACAAGGATGTGGATGCACGTTGGACCAAGAAGAACGCGCAATCCTACTACGGCTACAAGAACCACGTGAAGGTCGATGCCGCGAGCAAACTGATCGAGTCAGCGGTGGTCACGGACGCGGCGGTCCATGACTCGCAGGCCCTGGAGGACCTGGTCGATAGCGGGGACCGGGTGCTCTACGCCGACAGCGCCTATTCCGGGGCGCCGATCGC
>JANNAJ010000106.1:0-3172 GCA_031384285.1 Verrucomicrobiota bacterium | reverse complement strand
CGCACCTTTTGGCAAGGCCGACATGGCGACACCGTCCGCCGATCATCGGGCTCCGCGCTGCTCCGTGGCGACGGGCGCAAGGAGCCATGGTCCATCCGTGCGGCGCAGAGTATCGACGCACGGCCTCACACTTTCGAGGGGCTCTCGTCGCCACCAAACGCCGCCCCCTCCGCTGCCCTGTCGTGTGTGACACTTTCCGGCCAGCGGGACACGTTTTTGTCCGCCTTGCCCGGTTTCAGCCGTGACACCGGTCACGTTTCTGTGACGTTTCGTCCATGTTCTCACTGCAAAAGCTTCTCGGTCGCGACGACGTGTTCTTCGATCTCCTGGAGAAATCCGCCGAGGAAGCGCGGGAGAGCGTCCGTCTGCTCGTCCGCCTGCTCGGGACACCGGGTGGCGGCGGTGCGGCGCTGGACGAGTTCGCCTTGCTGCGCAAGAAGGACAAGCGGATCACCGAGGAGCTCAGCACCCGGCTGACGCAGACGTTCGTCACGCCGCTCGAACGCGAGGACATCGAGGCCCTCAGCACCGCGCTCTACAAGATCCCCAAGACTCTCGAGAAGTTCGGCGAGCGCCTGCTGCTCAGCCGCGCCCAGGTCGGCTCGGCGGATTTCAGCCGCCAAGTCCAGTTGCTCGAGAGCGCCATCGGCACCGTCGAAGAGCTCGTCAAGCACCTGCGCCGGTCCAAACTCGACGTGGTGAAAGAGCAGAACGACAAGCTGCAATACCTCGAGGGCGAGGCCGACAAGCTGATGATGGAGCTCCTCCGCGGACTCTACAACGGCGAGAACGACCCGATCCGGGTGATCGCGCTCAAGGACCTCTACGAACTTCTCGAAAAGGTCATCGACCGCTGCCGCGACGCCGGCAACATCATCTTCCACATCGTCCTCAAGAACTCCTGAAGCCCCGGCCATGACGCTGCTGTTCGTGGTCATCCTCGTGGCGCTGGTGTTCGAGTACATCAACGGCTTCCACGACACGGCCAACTCCATCGCCACCGTCGTCTCGACCAAGGTCCTCACCCCGCGCCTGGCCATCCTGCTGGCGGCGGTCACCAACCTCGGCGGCGCGCTCTGGGGCAACGCGGTCGCCAAGAGCATCACCTCCGGCCTCGTCCACACCGAGTTCGTCACCACCCAGACCATCATCTGCGCCCTGCTCGCAGGCATCGTGTGGAACCTGCTCACCTGGTGGTTCGGGATCCCGAGCAGCTCCACCCACGCCTTGGTCGGCGGCCTGGTCGGTGCGACGCTGGCGACGGCCGACGGCGACTGGCGGTCGTTGATCTGGTCCGAGCCCGGCAAAAACCACTGGTGGGAGGGCAAAGGGCTGCTCATCAAGGTGGTCATCCCGATGTTCACCTCGCCGATCGCGGGTTTCGTGATCGGTTTCCTCCTGATGGCGGGACTCTACGTGCTCGTGCGGAACTGGCGTCCGCGCACCGTGGGCCTGTGGTTCGGCAAGCTCCAGCTGGCCAGCGCCGCCTACATGGGCTTCAGCCACGGCTCCAACGACGCGCAGAAGACGATGGGCATCATCGCCCTCACCCTGGTCGCCGCCGCCAAGGCCGGCACGCTGCACGACCTCCCGGATTGGCTCTCGTTCCTCGGGCACCCGATGGTCAAGGACGCCGACGGCAAGGAGTTCATCGCCCCTTGGATCAAGGTCGCCTGCGCGCTGACGATGGCTGCCGGCACGGCCGCCGGCGGATGGAAGATCATCCGCACGATGGGCCACAAGATGGTGAAGCTGCAGCCGATCCACGGTTTCGCCGCGGAGACGACGGCAGCGACGGTGCTGATGGTCGCGCAATCCTTCGGCATGCCGGTCTCCACGACCCACGCGATCACAACGAGCATCATGGGCGTCGGCTGCGCGAAGCGGTTCAGCGCGCTCAAGCTCAACGTCGTCGAGCGGATCATCTGGGCCTGGTTCCTCACCTTGCCGCTGACCGCCGGCCTCGGTTGGGCGCTGATGCGCCTCGTGAAGTCGCTCGGTCTCTGAGCCGACGCGGACGCCGGGCCCACCCGGGGAGCAGGGCCGTTCAATACCAGCGCAGCCGGAACCAGGGGAAGGCCACCTCGCAGACCGTGACGGACACGAAGACCATGCTGATGACGGCATTGAGCTTGAAGAACGCGAGGTTCACCAAGCGGAGGTCCCGCTTGCGCGCCAAGAGATGCTCCGACACGAGCAAGGCGCCGATCAGCACCAGGCCGACCCAATACGCGAGACGGAAGCCGTTGAGCAGCCCGAACACCACGAGCAGCGCCCACATGAAGATGTGCGCGATGAACGCGACGCCCAAGGCGTTCTTGGGCCCCCAGCGCACGACGAGCGAACGGAGGCCGTTCGCGCGATCGAACTCGAAATCCTGCGTCGCGTAGATGATGTCGAACCCGACCAGCCACAGCACGACGGACGCCGCCAGGACCATCGGCACCACCGCGCCGTGGCGGAGAGCGACCAGCCCCGTCGCCCCGTCCACCGCGGGCAGGAACTCCACCCGACCCGTGACCGCGAGCCAGGCACCGATCGGAGCGATGGCGAGCGCGATGCCCAGCCATACATGGGTGAAATCAGTGAACCGTTTGGTGAGCGAATAGAAGCACACGAAGAACAGCGCGACCGGCGAGAGCAGGAAGCAAAGCGGGTTGAGCCCCCAGGCGGCGCCGACCAGGCCCGCGGCCGCGAGAACGCAGAGCAGGACGGCGCTGCCGAGCCCGATCTCACCGGTGACGAGGTGGCGGTTCGCCGTCCGCGGGTTGGCCGCGTCGAACCGCCGGTCCACGATCCGGTTGAAAGCCATCGCGCACGTCCGCGCCGAGACCATCGCCGCCAACACGAGCAACGAGACCCGCCACCCCGGCCATCCATGGGTCGGGCGCGCTGCCACCACCATCGACGCCAATGCGAACGGCAGGGCGAAGAGCGTGTGGCTGACTTTGACGAACGAGCCCCACTTGGCCAAGAGACGGAACATGGGGAGACCGTAAGGGATGGAGGCGCGAGGATGGAAAAGATCATTCCCGCCGATGATGCCCGGATGGCGGGGGGCTGGACGCACAGGTTCACTCCGGCTCGTCCCGCCAACGCGAGACCAAGCTGTGCCGCACTCCCAGATGGTCCAGCACCCGCGCCACCACGGTGTCGGCCACCTGCTCGACGG
>JANNAJ010000113.1:0-2608 GCA_031384285.1 Verrucomicrobiota bacterium | reverse complement strand
CCGGACAAGGACGAGGGAAAGAGACATACAAGACGGTGTTCAGTGAGCGGCTACCAGTCTGCGCTACGGATGCCCGCCACTTTTGATCGCACCCGGAGTCGCGACTTCCGAGGTGTCTTCGGCTGCCGGATCGGATACGGTTCCCTTCGGTGAGAACGTTGAAGGCGATCGCAGCGATGTCCGAGAATCGTGTCATCGGTTCCGGGAACCGGATCCCGTGGCACCTTCCCGAAGATTTCCGATGGTTCAAGCGGATGACCTTGGGGAAAACCGTCGTCATGGGACGCCGGACCTTCGAAAGCTTGGGGAAACCGCTGCCCAACCGGATCAATGTCGTCCTGACCCGCGATCTGAAGCTGCTGCAGGGGACCTCGGCTAGCCCGGTGGCGTATCAGGGGGCGAAGGTCGGGGCATCGGCCTTGAGCGTTTTGCGGCAAGGATCCGACTCCCCGACGGCGTTGCCGTCCACCGTTCCCACCGAACTGCTGCTTTTGGGGGACCTGCAGGAACTGGTCAAGGCGGACCGAGGTGGAGACACCTGGGTGATCGGAGGCGCGAGCATCTATGAGCAAGCATTGCCCTATTGTGCCGAACTGTTCCTGACTCACGTGAAGCGCGTCGTGGATGGCGACACCTTTTTCCCGGAATTCGAGGACCAGTTCACCGCCGTCGCCGATGTGCTGGAGAACGATGACTTCAAAGTCACTCATTACGTCCATCGTGAACGCCTTCTGGCCTGACCGGGCGGTCGCGGCGTTGCTCGTGGGAACGTGCCTGGCGGTCGCGCCGTTCTGCCTCGCGGCGGACCGGTCGACGTCGCTGCTCGCGTTCGCGCGCTTCGACGGGTTCACCCGCTCGGTCGTGGGCACGGAGACCGTCTTGGTTTCGCCGGAACTCGACGCAGGATTCGCGTGGGACGAGATGATCGTCTCGTGGAACGTGGCGACGAACGTCGTGCTGACCATCGAGGCGCGCGGGTTCCCGGAAGGGCGTCCTACCCGCTGGTACGGGCTCGCCTGTTGGAGCGCGGATCCATCGAAAGCACCGAGGACGAGCTTGGGCAGCCAACGGGACGCGGATGGATCGGTGGCGACGGACACTTTGGTGCTCACGCGTCCTGCACGTCGCGCCCAGGTGCGCCTCACGCTCCGCGGCCCGGATGCAGGGCTGAAGTTCTTGGCGTGTTCTTTCGCCGACACGCGGGCCGTGCCGGCACCGGACGTGCCGGACCGCGCCGCGTGGGCCCGCACGAACGACGTGCCGATCCGCTCGCAGGCCGAGTATCCCGAAGGCGTGCGATCGTGGTGCAGCCCGACGAGCACATCGATGTTGTTGGCGTTCTGGGCGCGCGAGCTCGGGCGGCCGGAACTGGATGCCGATGTCCGCGAGGTCGCGGCCGGCGTCCACGATCCGGGATGGCCGGGCACGGGGAACTGGCCGTTCAACATGGCCTTCGCCGGGGCCAGGCCCGGGTTGCGCGCGTGCGTGGCGCGGTTCGACGGGCTATCCGGTCTGGAAGCGTGGACCCAGCGCGGGCTGCCGGTCGCGATCTCGGTCAGCTACGCGATGCTGAAGGGCGGCCCGCTGACGGAACCGGGCGACGGCCATCTCGTCGTGGTGTGCGGCTTCACCCCGGACGGCGACGTGGTGGTCGCCGATCCGGGTGTGCGCCGGGAACGCGTGCGACGCGTCTTCCCTCGCAGCGATGTCGCGCGGGCGTGGGCGACGTCCCGTCGGACGGTCTATCTCACCTGGCCCGAAGACCGGTCCGTGCCCATCGACGTCCGGTGAAGGAGGTCCTGGCCGGTTCCGGCCGGGGGTCAGGGCTTCTCGGGGGGGAGTTTCTTGAACTCGGCGTCCATCCAATCGAGCTGCGGCTGCAGCAACTGGCTGCGCTCGATGGTCGGATACCGGCGACGGGCGAGCTCTTTCTCTCCACGCCGGATGTGCAGCTCGAACCAGCCATAGTTCGCGATGGCGCCCTCGTTGAGGTTGAGGGCGGCGGGGTTGAGCGATTTGAGCAGCCTCTCCGCCTCGTCGAGCCGCTGGTTCTGCAAGAGCGCGAGGACGTGGTTCACCTTGCGGTCGTTGTTCTCCGGTTCGGCGGCCAACAGCTGCATGCTCAACTGGATGGCCTGTTCCGGTTTCTGGCGGGTCACGAGGAGGACCGCCGCGTAGTTGTTGACGTGGCCGATCTTCTTGGGGTCGAGCTCCCAAGCCTTCTGCGCGGCGGTCGACAGGACGGCCATGTCCCGGGCCTCATAGGCGGCCCCGGTCAGATGGAACCAGAACTCGGCCTTGTCGCCGAACTTGGACTCCAAGGTCTGCAGGAGGCGCTTGCCGTAGGACGGATAGCCCAGACGGATGATCTCGGTGGCGACGTTGAACGCGATCAACGGGTCGCTGAACTGGCCCTCCACGGCCTTGGAGAACGCCTTGTCGGCGGCATCGGGACGCTGGAGCCGGAGTTCCGCGAGCCCGGCCAAGAACTGGCTGTAGCCTTCCAGCTGTCCCCGCAGGTCGGGCGTGTTGCGGAGCCGGAGGGAGAGGGCCCGCAGATCCGTCCACTGCTTGAGCCGGATGTGTTGCTGGGCGAGCTGCACCCACA
>JANNAJ010000099.1:0-4653 GCA_031384285.1 Verrucomicrobiota bacterium | reverse complement strand
GCCTGCTGCTCGGCCTCGGCGAGGGCGGTGCGGACGTCCTCGGCCGCCTTGGTCGTGTCGGTGATCTCGCCCTTGCGGACGCCGCGCGAGGTGCACTGGCCGATGCCGAGGATGGTCAGCTCGCCTTTCGCGCCGGCTTCGCCGACGGCGGCGCAGATCTTGTGGGTGCCGATCTCTAGACCGACGATGACTTGGCCGGGATCAAACATGGCGGCGGGAGGGTCTGCGCTTGGGGGGCGCGGGTTTCAGGGAAGGGGCCGCGGCCGGGGCCGCGGCGGCCTCGAGCCAGCGGAGCGGCGGGTTGCCGCGGACGCTGAGGTCGAGCGTGCCGATGAAGAACCGCGCCTCGGGCCGCGTCTTCCGGGCCTCCAGCGTGAGCTCGGCGGCGCGGTCGTGGACGGCGCGCCATTCACGGAGCTGCCGGTCCAGGTCGTCCGGGGTGAGCGTCACCTGGGATCCCTGGGGCGTGAGCGCGGTCAGCACGCCCTGCTGGGAGACGTCCACCGAGACGACCTCGGTGACAGCGGCGACGGGCGAGGCGTCGAAGCCCGCCAAGAAGGTGAGCGCCGAGAGGACCAGCGGGTTGGTGACCGCTTGGCCGGCGGAGAAGCCCGGGGCCTTCATCCCGGTCAACGTCGGCAACGCCGCCTCGCCGGCGATGATCCCCTCCGGAGCGCGGCCGTCCTCGAACGGCAGCAGCACATGTCCGGAATCGTCGAGCAGGTAGCACGCCTGCATGCCGCCCATCGGCGGAAGCAGGACGCGGGCGACGGGCACGCGCTCGCGGACCGAGATGCGCAGCGTGTCGGGATACTCGAGCGCCACGGTCGCGGCCTCGATGCGCGGATGCCGGAGCAGCCGTTGCCGCATCGCGAAGACGTCGATGGTCATGACGTTCCGGCCGGGTTGGACACCGGCGAGACGGCTGATCTCGTCCTCGGTCAGCACGCCGTCCCGGGTCACGTCGATCCTCCGCAGCGCGAGCGATTGGACCTGGTAGAGCCAGTGCTCCTTGGCAAGGCGCAGCGCGAAGCCGCCGCCGACGACGAGGCCGGCCGTCAACAGCACGAAGACCAACGGCTTCGACCACCAACGTCCGCGGCGGCGTCCGACCGTGGTGTCCCCGGTCTCGGCGAAGAGCGTGACCCCGGTGTCGCGTCGCCGGTTGCGTGTCGAGCGTCTGAAGAGGTTGGCCATGGCGGGGTCAGTCGGGGCGTCCTGTCCGGAGCGCGAGGTCCACCATCCGCTGGCAGAGCTCGGCGAAACCGATCCCCGCGGCGGCGGCGGCCTTCGGCAAAAGGCTGGTCTCGGTCATGCCAGGAAGCGTGTTCACCTCGAGCACGACCGGTGAACCGTCGTCGCGGACCATCACGTCGACGCGGCCGTAGTCGCGTCCGCCGATCGAGCGGAAAGCCCCGAGCGCGGCTTCCTGGATGCGCGCGGTCGTCGCCGCATCGAACGGCGCGGGGCATAGATACTCCGTGCGGCCGGCGGTGTACTTGTTCGTGTAGTCGTAGGCGCCTTGTTTCGGCCGGACCTCCACGACCGGCAACGCATGGCCGTCGAGGATCCCCACGGTGGTCTCGCGCCCGATGATCCGCTTCTCCATCACGACCTCGCCGCCGAACCGCAGCGACTCGGCGAGGGCCCGCGGGAAATCCGCGGTCGCGTCGACGAACTGCAGCCCCACGCTGCTGCCTTGGCGCGTCGGCTTGAGCACGACCGGCGGCTGCCAACCTTCCGGCCACTCGGTGACGGAGTTGAAGACGACGAAATCCGCCGTGGGCACGCCGGCCGCGATGCAGCGGCGCTTGGTCACGACTTTGTCGAAGGCGAACAGGCTCGCGGCCACACCGCACCCGGTGTAGGGCACGCCCATTTGCTCCAACTCGGCCTGCACGGTGCCGTCCTCGCCATAGGTGCCGTGCAGCGCCAGGACGGCGACATCGGTCCCTTCGCGAAGCTCCAGCGCGCCGGGCAACGGGTCCACTTCGTGGACGACATGGCCGAGCGACCGCAGCGCCTTCGCCATCGCGGCGCCGGAGCGGAGCGAGACCTCGCGTTCGGCCGAAGGGCCGCCGAGCAGCACGGCGATGGTGAGCGGGCGCGCCATGGTCAATCCTCTCCGACGATCTCCACCTCGGTGTCCAGCTCGACGCCGCGGGCTTCGCGGGCGCGGGCGCGGACGAGGTCGATGAGGTCGAGCACGTCGCGGGCGGTGGCCCCGCCGAGGTTCACGAAGAAGTTCGCGTGGACGTCGCTGACCATCGCGGCCCCGACGCGCGTGCCCTTCAGGCCGAGTTCGTCGATGAGCTTGCCCGCGGGGAGCGTCGGCGACGGGTTCTTGAAGGTGCAGCCGGCGCTCGGCTGGGCCGGTTGGGAATCCCACCGTTTCCGGCTGTAGGCTTCCATCGTCGCCTTCACCGCATCGGCGTCCGCCGGCGCGGCGCGGAGCAGCGCGCCGATGGCGATGGCTTCCTTGAGCAGGGGGCAGGAGCGGTAGGTGACCGGCACCTCGGCCGCCGGGACGTCGTGGACCTCGCCGTCGCGCGTGGCGTAGCGCAGGCGTTCGACGACATCGAAGGTCCACGCCTGCATCGCGCCGGCGTTCATGCGGAGCGCGCCGCCGAGCGAGCCCGGGATGCCTTCCAAGAACTCCAGCCCGCCGAGCCCCGCGCGGCGGGCCTCGGTGGCGATGAGCTTCAGCTTGGCGCCGGCCCCGGCCCGGATGTGCCCGTCCTCGACCTCCACCGCGGAGAAGGCGGTGTGCGCGAGCGAGACCACGACACCGCGGATGCCGCCGTCGCGGACGAGCAGGTTCGAACCGCGGCCGAGCACGAAGAGCGGCACGCCTGTCTGTGAGCAGATCTCCAGCACGGTGCGGAGCGCGTGCTCGGAATCCGGTTCGACGAAGATGTCGGCCGGGCCGCCGACGCGCAGCGTGGTGCGGCGCGCGAGCGGCTCCGAGCGCCGCAGAAGCGCCTCCAACGGGAGCGCGCCCTGGAGGTCCTCGTACGCGTCGATCACCCGGATCGACAGTTCGGCGGACGATTCGGAGGTGCCGGTCGGCGTGAACGGCGCGAGGGTGAGCTTGCTCATGCGGCGGCCTCCTTGGGCGAGCGGATCCGGGGCTTCACCGGCATCGGCCGCGAAGGGACGGGCGAGTGGAACTGGGAGGTGAGCGCCAGGATCCGTCCGGCGATCAAGGACGCCGCGTCCGGCGCGTGCAGACCGGTCGCGGCGGCGGCCATCGCCTCGCGGCGCGCGGTGTCAGCGAGGAGGGCGCAGACCGCTCCGGTCAACTGTTCCGGGGTCGTGCGGCCTTGGACGAGCGTCTCGGCCGCGCCCGTGGAGGTGAAGGCGGCGGCGTTGTGCGATTGGTGGTCGTCGACCGCGGCGGGGTAGGGGACGAGCAACGACGGCACGCCCATCGCCGCCAGTTCCGCCAGCGACGAGGCGCCGCTCCGGCTGACCGCGAGGGTCGCCGCGCCGAGGAGAAGCTCCATCTCGGAGAAGAACGGTCGGACGCGAGCGCGGCGCCCGAGCGGAGCGTAGGCGGCCTTAACGGCGTCGAGGCCGGCGGATCCGGTGAGGTGGAAGAACTGGAGCTCCGGGACCGCGGCCGCGAGCCCGGGCAAGGCCGCGGTGACGAGACGGTTCACGCCTTCGGCGCCTTGGCTGCCGCCCATCACGAGCAGCACCGGCTTGTCCGGATCGAGACCGAGCGCCGAGCGCGCGCCGACGGGGTCCATCGCCGCGAACTGCGGTCGGACCGGCGTGCCCGACACGGTGACACGCGGGTTCCAGAGACGACCGGCGGCCTCAGGGAAGCCGACGAAGCATTCGTCCACGACGTGCGCGAGCCAGCGGTTGGCCCGGCCCGGGAGGGTGTTCGATTCGTGCAGGAAGGTGATCGCGCCGGCCCGGCTTCCGGCGAGCACCGGCGGAGCGCTGGTGAAACCGCCCATCGCCAGCACCGCGTGCGGCGGCGCGTCGCGGAACGCGCGTCGGGCGGCGAGGAAGGAGCGGACGCTGGCGGCGGCGAAGGCGGGCAGGTTGCCGCCGGCGAGGCCGATCGCCGGGAGGGTGACGATCTCGAACTCGTCCGCGAGGCACCGGACCGCCTGCTGGTCGACGTCCTTCGGCGAGACGAGGAGGACCACGTCGCAGCCGCGCGCGACGAGCTCTTGGCCGACCGCCAGGCCGGGGAACAGATGGCCGCCGGTGCCACCGCATGCGATGGCGACACGGAACGATGGCCGGGCGGTGTTCATCCGGGCATATCGGTGTCGACGGTCCCGAACGGATCGCCGGAGACGCGGGTCCGCGCCCCGGCCGGGATGCCTTGGCGCGCCACGCTCACGAGCAGCCCGGTGAGGCCCAGCATGAGCACCACGCCCGTGCCGCCGCGGCTGACGAACGGCAGCGGCATGCCCTTGTTCGGGAGCAGCGCGGTCACGACGCAGAGGTTGATGGCGGCCTGGGCGGCGATGACGAACGTGATGCCGCCGGCGAGCAACATGCCGAAGGTGTCCGGCGCGGAATGGGTGACTCTCGCGCCGCAGACGAGGATCACCACGAACACCCCGACGACGCCGAGCGTGAACGGCAGGCCGAGCTCCTCGCCGATCACCGGGAAGATGAAATCCGTGT
>JANNAJ010000073.1:0-3269 GCA_031384285.1 Verrucomicrobiota bacterium | reverse complement strand
GCAAGGAGCGGGCCTTGCCGGGGTCGCGGACAAGCGCCCCTTTGGTCACGAGCGCATCGACGTGACAGGACGCCGCGTAGGCATTGCCGAAGCCGAAGTGCGCCGCGATCTCCCGTAGGCTGGGGCATGGCTTGCCCTGCTGCATCCGGTCGGTGATGAAATCGAGCACGGCTCGTTGCTTTTGGGTAGGTTCAATCACTACTGGTCACCTGACCAGTAGTCCAGGGTGCCGTCAACGCTGCCTTGTTCACAGGGACAAGGGCTGTCCGACCGGCAAGCGGAGGCGGAGGGCTGAAGGAACGGGAGACGGCGCAAACACCTCGACTACCTGCGCCAACTCATCGAAATCTGATGCGTCGGCCCCGGGCAAAGAGAAACCGCACGGAGCCCAAATGCTCAATTGCGGTCTTCGTCTCCGAAAAACCGGCTACTTCTTCGCCTTGGCCTCCTTCTGCTTCTTCACCTCGTCGGCGAGCTTGGTGAGGAATTTCTTGGGGTCTTTCTTGAAGTCCTTCACGCAGTTCTTGCAGCAGAACTTCATGGTCTGGCCTTCGTGGACCAGTTCGACGGGCTTCATGTCACTGCCGTCGAATTTCTCGTCGGACACGACACAGAAGTTCAACGGGTAGGGCTTAGCTTTCTCGTCCTTCGCCGGTGCGACTGCAGAATCATGGTGCCCGTGTTTCTTCTCGTCTGCGGCGCGGACGGCGGGCGCTGTGGTAAGGCCGGCCAACAGTGCTGCGAGGAACAGGGGTTTCAGTGCTTTCATTCAGTGTTTTGTTTGCGTTGGTGATTTGGACGCCGTCACAACGCGTGACAGCTAAAGTGGTCACTTCGCGTTGGCGAGCTTGGTCAGATACTTGACCGGGTCTTGGTTGAAGTCCTTCCGGCAGTCATTGCAGCACAGTTTGATTTCCTGCCCTTGGTAAGCAAAGACGACGGGCTTGCCGTGGTCGAAGGCATCATCGGAGACGATGCACTTGTTGAGCGGGTATGGCTTCACGCCGTCCATGCTAGCGCCGTGGTTCATGTGGGCGTGGTCGTCGGATTTGCAGCCGACGAAGGCGGACGCGGCGGCTCCGACGAGCACGGCGGTGAGGATGACTTTCAAGGATTTCATGCTTCTGTTTGTGTTGGTTTACCGATGGCCGACCAGCTTGGTCGCAAAGTCTCAGGTGAGCGCGAGCCATCGCGAAAGGCTGGCGCGGAGCTGTTGACGGGCGCGGTAGAGACGCGACTCCACGGCCTTGGCGGTCGTAGCGAGGATACCGGCCGCTTCAGCGACGGAACGGTCTTCGAGTTCACAGAGCACGATGGCTTCGCGCAGGTCGTCGGGGAGTTCCGCCACAGCGCAACGGACGGCTGCTTGTTGTTCAGCCCGCAGAGCGTGTTCGTCAGGCGTGTTGCCGCTTGCGGGGAGCGAATCGGCCACGCTGGGCCGGTCATCGTCGTCGGAAGCTTCCAATGGGACTTCCGGCCGTCGGGAACGGGCGCGGAGATGGTTGCGCGCCAGGTTGCCGCCGATGGTGAAGAGCCAGGTCGAGAAGCGTTGCGACGGCTTGAAGTCGGCGCGGTGCTGATAGACGCGGACGAACGTCTCCTGAGCGAGGTCATTGGACGCGTCCTCATCGCGGACGAAGCGGCACAGGAAGCCGAACAACGCCCCGGCGTGCCGTTCCATGAGGGCGTTGAGCGCCGCCTCGTGTCCCTCCACGAGCCGCGCCATGTCAGCCTGGTCGAGGGCGTCGGTTTCATGGGCGCTCATGGGTGGGGGGTGTCATCACGTTCTCCAAGCGACCTTGCAGACCGAGCGTGAGACGCTGCATCTCGGCGAGGTAACGTGCGCCCTGTCCAACCGGCATCGCTCGGGCCACTTCCTGAAAATGGCGGAGCATCTGTGCTTGGCACTCGGCGCGGAGGGCGGCTGCTTGGGCGAGCTTGCGCTCGACTTCGGCTGAGATGTTGGTCGCTCCTTTCAACACGTCCGCGAGTTCACGGTTCTTCGCGGCGATGCGGGCGCACATCGCCGCGCACTTCGGCAGGTAGCCTTCGTGCAGCGGGCGGATACGCGCCACCTCGGCGTCCGTGAGGCGGAATTCGTGGCACAGCCAGGCGAGTTCGTCCGTCTGACGACTGCCGGCGGCGACGCGGGCGCGCGAAGCCGTCCAGAAGCAGACGGCGAACATCGCGCCGCCTACCAGCAGCGCGCCGAGCAACAAGCCGATGGGATGAAGTTTCTTCAAGGAGCGGTCCGATGGAACGGGCTGACGGCGGCGATGTAGCGGGCCCGCTCCGCGCGCTGGGTTTGACCATCGCCACCACGGATTCCTAGCCAAGCGCCGGCAAACATCACGACGGCGAGACCGGCGGTGGCATAGGTCGGGCGCAGGACGTCGCTGGCGAACTGCTCCAACCATGCGAGCGGAGACGCTTTTTTCGTCGACCGTTCTGCGCGCTCCAGCCGTTGCCACACGCCCTCCTGAAAACGTGGCGGCAGGACGGGAGCAGGGTGCGCTTCCCGTAGCATCTCGGTCAGCTTCGGATCATCTGCGTTGGAATCAGGTTGGCTCATTCGAGGAGGGCGGCGGGAAGCACCCGCCGCCCATGGTTTCGGTCAGTTGCAACAAGACATGGCCTTGTGGCCCTTCTTCGGTGCTTTGCAATGCGCCGACGCGGTGGCGCTCGCGGCCGGCGCATGGGCACTGGACATACAGCCCATCGCGTGCGGACTGCCGGCGGCGGGAGGGACGACCACGGGCGCTGCATTGGCGGCGGCACGCGGCGAATTCAGCGCTTCGGCGGCACTGGCGGCGACGAACGCGCCGACGCCGATGGACAGGATGGTGAGCGTGACCTTGAGTGTTTTCATGATAGAACTGCGGTGTGTTTTGTTTTGTACGGGCGACGATTCTGACCGCCCTTCATCACCGCTTACCCCGCTGCCGCAGAAACCCCGCGGACTTTGTCCAGATTGCTTCATAGCTTCAAAACACGACGACGAACTTTCCGTCGTCGCGGGCGAAGGCGGCGGGGAAACTCCAGACGGGCAACCCGGTCTGGGTCGTCGTCTCTCCAATCGGCTTGCCCTTGGCGTCCAGCGCGCGCCACGCGACGCTCCCGCCCTTCTGCCATCCCGTGCCCTCGGCCCAGACGCACAGGGCTTCGCCCCGGAGATTGACCGCGAGCGCGGGATGTTTGGCGCGGTTGCCGGTGGACACCGCAGCCGTCGAAAATGGTTCCCTCAACTCGGGCAAGACCGAGGTCGCCTG
>JANNAJ010000044.1:0-3441 GCA_031384285.1 Verrucomicrobiota bacterium | reverse complement strand
CATCGCAGAAGCGGTTGGAACGGCCTGGGATGGTGAGCATGTCAATCAAGCTTGGGGCCGCTCGGGTTCCACAGTTCGAGGTTCTGGAAATAATCGCGGTAGAAGCCCCGGTCACGGGCCAACAGCCGGTCCGCATGTGCTTGGGCGTGGGCGGCGACCAGGAAATCAGCGACCACCCGCCCCCGCTTCCCGCCACGTTCGAGATAAAGCCGGAACATCTCGCCCGCGGCCAACGCGCTTTTCCGCGATGAAGGCACGAAACCCAGCTTCCAATCGGCTAGGAACGGTCCGACCTCGTCTTTCCCCAAAACCGGAACCACCTCGGCCAAGACGATCTCGCAGACGACCAGCGAACCCTCTGACGCCGCGTGGCGGAGGGCGGCCTCGGAGGTGCGAGCGTGCAGCGGGTCATCCAGCAACACGTCCAGCAGCACGGAACTGTCAACGGCAGTCAGCATCTCGGGTCTCGCTGAGGAATTGATCGGTGGTTGTCCCGGCTGGCAGCCGTCCCTTTCCCCGCCACCGGGAGAAGACGTCCGTTTCGGGCTGCTTTCGGCCGACCAGTTCCCCGTTGTGCGTCACCAGTTCCACGACGCTCCCAGGCCGCAGTCCAAGCTCATCGCGCAGGACCTGCGGGATCGCGATACAGCCGTCAGGGGTGATGATCGTTGTCATGGCCGGAAGTTAGGTCGAGTCGTCACGGGCGAGCAAGACGACACCGCCTCGTCACGAACCGCGCCGATGCGGAGGAAGTAGCGACACGACGGCCCGTCGCAGAAGCGGTTCGAGTGTTCGGGGAAGGTGAGCATGACGGGATGGAACAGCGAAGGCGCGAAGGAGCGAAGGCTAAGCCTTGGGGGTGTCGAGAACCCGGCGGGGCCCGTGCCAGAGAAGCATGGAGTTGAAATCAATCACGAGGCCGAGCGGGAGATCCATCAACTTCACCATGGCGACCGCGGCCAGCGACTCGATTCCATTCGGAGCGACGACGTTGGTTGTCGGCGTTTCGATCATCTTCGCTTCTTCGCGACTTCGCTGTTCAACCCACCAGTTCCCGCATCGGCTGGTAGCCGTTGTCGACCAGGAACTGCGGGCGGCCGTTGAAATCGGGGAGCGTGACCTTGTTCACGTCGATGCCGAGGCCCTGGTAGAGCGTCGCGAACACCTCGCCGAACTGCACGGGCCTCTCCACCGCCTCGCCGCCGAGCCGGTCGGTCGCGCCGATGATCTGGCCGTGCTTCATGCCGCCGCCGGCGAGCAAGGCGCAGCTCACGCGCGGCCAATGGTCGCGGCCGCCGTCTTTGTTGATGGTCGGCGTGCGGCCGAACTCGCCCCACACCACCACGCTGACGTCCTTGTCGAGACCGCGCTCATGCAGGTCCTGGATCAGCGCGCTCAGCCCTTGGTCGAGCAACGGCAGATCCTGGCGCAGCGCGCCGAAATTGTCGCCGTGGTGGTCCCAACGGCTGAAGGCCAGCGTGACGCAGCGGGCGCCGGCCTCGACGAGACGACGGGCGGCGAGGAAGTGCTCCATCAGCTTGGGACCTCCGTCGTCGCGGTTGCGCGGATCTCCTTTGCCGTAGCGCTCGACGATCTTCGGGTCCTCTTTCCGGAGGTCGAGGGCGTCGGCCAGCTTGCTGGAGGTGAGGATGCCGAAGGCCTGCTGGTTGAAGGCGTCGAGGCCGTCCATCATGCCGGTCGAATCGGCCTCGCGCCGGAACTGGTCGAGGCTCGCGAGCAGCGCGCGGCGGTCGGCAAGACGGTCGAGCGTCAGGCCCTTGAGCGTCATGTCCTCCGATCCACCGCCCTTGTTGGGCTGGAACGGAGCGTGTCCGACTCCGAGGAAGCCGGGTTGGCCGTTCTCGGACCAAGGGGTGTGCCCCATCTTCGGCGCGAGCCCGACGAACGGCGGGATGGACGGATCGACCGCGCCATTGAGCTTCGACAGCACCGATCCTAGCGCCGGCCAGCCGCCGGACGGCATGTTCTTGTGGTCGCGGCCGGTGACGCACTGGGCGGCGTAGTGGTCGCCGTTGCAGCCCACGATGGAGCGGACGATGGAATACTTGTCGGCCAATCGCGCCAATCGCGGCAGATGCTCGCAGATCTGGATGCCGGGAACGTTCGTGGCGATGGGCTTGAACTCGCCGCGGACCTCCGACGGCGCATCCATCTTCAGGTCGAACATGTCCTGGTGCGACGGCCCGCCCGGCAGGAAGATCATGATGACCGCCTTGTGCTGGTTGCCGGCGGAACGGATGCCCGCCGCCGCCTCGGCCTGGAGCACCTGTGGAAGGGCGAGGCCGCCGAGCCCGAGCGCGCCGATGCGCAAGAAGTCGCGACGCGACACGCCGTCGCAGAAGCCGCTGTTCGCGGGCTTGGGTCCGAGGATCTTCAGCATGCGTTTCTCCAGTACGGTTTCAGGGGGGACTCTTCGGCACATTGTTAAGCCTCGAAGGCGAGGTGTGGCAAGTGTCCCGGCAGGAGGACCCGGACTTTTTTCAGGAGGCCCGGCCCGGTGGCAAAACGCTCCGCGCTCGTGGTTTGCCGCCTGGGAGCCGGACCCGCCGCCATAGGAGCCGGCGGACCACCTTCCCTTCACAGTTCGCCGCTACCGTTCGTCCAACAGGTAAAACACGTCGGTCCGTATCTGCGACGGGTCCGATCCCCAGCTCTTGTCCCAATGGCCGTACACTTCCCAACAAGGTCCCGCGAGACGATGACCCTGCTCCGCGCACCACGCCCTGACCGCGGCATGGGCCTGGAAAAGGCGCGGGTAAGGCCCGAGATGGGTGGTCGTCGCCACCCGACCCTGCGGGAGGCTGGAGCAATGGATACGCCCGTCACCGATGAACGGCGCGGAGACCTCCGCCCCGACCTCGATCCTCCCCTGCGCATCCAGATAGACCGCGACGTGACGGCCCGGCCGCGGAAGACCAGCCGCCCGGATGAACGACCAGACTTCTCCGCATGCCGCCGGCACGAACTTGGAGAGTTCTTCCGGTCGGACACGGTCCCGGATGACCGCGGTGTGGACCGCCGCCACTCGTAGCGTTTCGACACGATAAGCCATAGGAACTCCTGCTCCGCCGATCCAATCCCGTGACACCGATCGGCTCCGATCCGAGTCGCGGTCGCTCCATCCGACCGAGCCGGGCCCGGATGCGCGTCACGTCTTCGTGCGCGTGTATTTCGTCTCGACCGCCTTCGCCTCTTCGCCTTCCGGCGTCACGTTGTACGCGGTGATGGTGAGATGATCCGGATCAGCGAGCTCGAAGACCGTCTTCCAACCCCAGCGCGGTGCGCCCGGGGCGATGTCGTACCGGCCCGTCACCACGAAGCCCTTCGGGGTCGGCTCGCCTTCGGAGGACATGATCGCGTAGCTCATGTGGAAGTCGTCCACCCACGAGGTCTGGAACCGCATCGTGACCGTGTTGAAAG
>JANNAJ010000001.1:0-3950 GCA_031384285.1 Verrucomicrobiota bacterium | reverse complement strand
TTCCTCGTGCGGCAGCAGACGTGGCTCGGGCTGGTCGGAGGCGTGTTCCTCTGCTGGCTCGGCTGGTCGACCTTCCGGTCGCGTCCGGCGGACCACGCCGCATCGGCCGATGCGCGCGGCCTGGGGTCGGCCTACTTCACGACGCTCGCGCTGACGCTCACCAACCCGATGACGATCGTGTCCTTCGCGGCGTTGTTCGCGGGGGCGGGATTGGGCGACGCAGCGGGAAGCCCGGCCGCGGCCGCGCTGCTGGTGGCCGGTGTGTTCGTCGGCTCCGCCGGATGGTGGCTGGTGTTGAGCCTCATCGCGGGCGCATTCCGCGACCGATTCGACGCGACTTGGCACCGCGGGTTGAACCGCGCCTCGGGCATCGTCATCGCCGGCTTCGGCCTCTGGCAGCTGCTCCGGCTGGTCCTGGGTTGAGCGGAGCTTGATGGTGCTCCGGGCCTCACGGCCGGGCGGATTGGAAAGTCCGCCCTTCTTGGAGCGAAGGTTTTCCGACCCGCGTGTCGGTGCTGCGCCTGCTTGCCGACCGGACTCCGTCTCCATCAGTGTCCTCACGGATGATCGGTTCCGTCCGCGAACCTTGAGCCGGATCTTCCTGTCGCTGGTCACCGTCCCTTCCCAAGCCATGGCCCATCCAAGAGGTCTCCAGACGCTGTTCTTCACCGAGATGTGGGAGCGGCTGAGCTATTACGGCATGCGCGCGCTGCTCGTGCTGTTCATGGTGGACCAGGTGGAGCACGGCGGCCTCGGGCTCACCGATGCGACGGCCACCGCCATCTACGGCCTCTACACCGCCGGCGTGTATCTCGCCGCGCTGCCGGGCGGCTGGATTGCCGACCGCTTGATCGGCGCGCAACGAGCGGTGTGGACCGGCGGCGTGCTCATCGCCGTCGGGCACTTCACGCTGGCGGCGCCGGGGAAGATCCCGTTCTTCGCCGGCCTCGTGCTGGTCGTTCTCGGCACCGGGCTGCTCAAGCCGAACGTCAGCGCGCTCGTCGGCGCGCTCTATCCGGAGGGCGGCGGACGGCGCGACGCGGGGTTCACCATCTTCTACATGGGCATCAACCTCGGTGCCGCGATCGGCCCGATCGTGTGCTCGGCGCTCGGCGAGAAGCTGCGTTGGCACTACGGCTTCGCGGCCGCGGGCGTCGGCATGGTCGCGGGCCTGGTGCAGTTCCATCTCACCCGCCGTCATCTGGGCGATGCCGGTGCGCCTCCGGTGCCGGGGACGTCCACGCGGCGCGACTGGCGATTGCTCGGCGCGGCGGTCGGTATCGGCACGGTGCTCTTGGCGCTGATGTTCGCCGGGGTGGTGCCGGTGGATCCGGTGTGGCTCTCGAAGCGGACCACGGTGGTGATCGTGGGGTTGGCGGCGGCGTACTTCACCTGGGCGTTCGGCTTCGCGGGATTGGACGCGGTGGAGAAGCGCCGCATGGGCGTGGTGGCGATCCTGTTCGTGTCGTCGGCGATGTTCTGGGCGGGCTACGAGCAGGCGGGGTCGTCGCTGACGTTGTTCGCGGAACGGCACACGCAACGGCTGTTCCCGGCGCTGGGCGGAGAGATCCCGGCGGGGTCGTTCCAATCGTTGCCAGCGGTGTTCGTGATCGTCTTCGCACCGGTCGCGGCCTGGATCTGGGTGGCGCTCGGGCGGCGCGGGCGGAACCCTTCGCTGGCGGTGAAGATGTCGCTCGGGTTGCTGTTGTTGGCGGCCGGATTCCTGGTGCTGGCGGTCGGGGCGCGGCGAGCCTTGGCCCACGGACCGGTCTGGCCGAGCTGGCTGGTGATGACGTACCTGCTGCACGTCTTCGGCGAGCTGTGCGTGAGCCCGGTCGGCCTGAGCTCGGTGACGAAGCTCGCACCGAAACGGCTCGTCGGGCAGATGATGGGCATCTGGTTCCTGGCGACGTCGCTGGGCAACCTGCTGGCCGGGCTCTTCGCCGGAGAGGTGAGCGGCGACAACACGGGCGCGATGGCGCTCAAGTTCTTCCAGGTCGCCGGTGCCGCCGGGATCGCGGGCGTGTTCCTGCTGCTGTTGGCAAAACCCGTGCGCCGATGGATGGGCGGGGTGCAGTAGCGGCGCCTGCCGGATTCTCACAGAAGGGAACGAAGGACACGAAACGTTGATGGCCCGGGGCGAAGACCCGTCGCGCCGGTCGTGAAGCAGTCCGTGCGGGAGTTCCTCCTCGGTCCCGAACGGCGCGGCCTCCGTGGCGTCCGCATCTTCCGGTACGATCGATCTGGCAGCAGGCGCCTACCGTTCGCGGACCCGGTAGTAGACCGGCCCGGGTTCCACCGACAACGGCGTGGAGATCCGGGCCGAAGGCGGCGCGAAAAGGAACTCTTGGACGGTCGACCATACCGGCGCGTCGATGCCGGGCGGAGCCGACGAGCGTTCGAGGACATACGGCGTGCCGGACCGGCCGACGAACCGGAGCAGGACTTGGTCTGCCGCGACGGGTTCGATGGTCAGCAGGGGCCGGGCATCGCCCACGACGTCGAACACGACTTCATTGGTGAAGGCGATGGTGCTGCGGACGTCGAGGCCGTTCGCACGGAACTCGAAGTGGTTGGTCTTCGGTCCGGGTGTCGACGGCCGGAGCAGCAGCTGGACGGAGAGCGGTTTGGCCACCTCCAGGCGGCCGAGGCGGAACGTGACCACTCCGTCCGCTTCGCTGACCTCGCCCTGCGGCGTCGACGCGCTGATGAACCCGAGACCGTCGGCGAGACGGATCTGGACCCGGACCCCGGTGGCGGCGCATTCCGCGGTCTCCGCCAGCACCGGGGTCCACTTCAGGACTTCGCCGGTCCGCGGCACCGCTGGATCAAAGCTGGTCGCGTCCTCCAGGACCCGCAAGCTCACCACCGCGCAGCGCGAACAACCGACGAGCCAACAGACGACGTTCTTGAAGAGCGTCCTCCGGGCGGCGACGGACGCCGCATCGCCACCGGCCGCCAGCGGCACGATCTGCGTGAATACCCGCGTCTGCCCGGTGTCGGCAGCGGCGGGAGACGGATACGCCACCAACACGTCCGAGATCCCGAGGCGCGCCGTCGCCTCGCCGTCCGAGACCGCCACCACGTTGGGTACGGCGGCCTGGATCTGGAGCGCGCCGACCAATCCCGCCGACCCGTCCAGGATCGGCGAAGGTCCACCGCCGGCGACCGGCACCAGATCTCCGCCGGCGGTCGAACCGTCGGCGGGGCGGACGTGGATAGGTCCCGCCATCGTTCTTGGAAGTCCTGCGGCAACGCGTCTGCCGCCGCCGCCAGTCCCGGTCCGAGGAGATAGACCGGGATCCCCGCGGACCGGATACGGCGCAGGAGATCCACCTCCGCTGCGGACACAGAGCCGGTCGGCGACGGATCATCCCAGACCACCAGCCGATGACGCTCCAACTCCGTGAAGTCCATCTCCTCGCGGGCGAACACGCGAGACGTCAGCCCGCCCCCGGAACCCGGGAACACCATCTCGGCGAGGTAGGCCCCGATCCTGCCGATGTCCGGATCTTCGGACGCCCGGACGATCGCGACATCGCTCGATTCGCCGAAGACCTCGATCCGCACCGGTGCCGACGTCGTGGTAGCTCCGCGCTCGTCCGTCGCCACGGCGGTGAGGACATGTTGTCCCGTCGCGAGATCGGAACGGACCAGGCGGAACGGCGTCTGCGTCGCCTTGCCCAAACGGGTGCCGCCGTCGCTGAAAAATTCCACCGAGACGACCGGGCCTTCGGCATCGGACGCCGTCGCCTCGAACGTGACCGCCGTCCCGGACTGGAACCCTTGGCCATCCAGCGGCGCGATCATCGCCACCACCGGCGGCAGGTCCGGGGCCGGTAGGACGGTGATCCGCACCGGGACCGAGACGGTCGAGGCGCCGGCGCCATCGGTCGCGCGGGCCGTGATCGTGTGCGGTCCAGCGGCGGGACGTGTCCAGGTGAGATCGA
>JANNAJ010000730.1:0-6499 GCA_031384285.1 Verrucomicrobiota bacterium | reverse complement strand
AGACACGCCTACTCGGAGCGGGCGCGCGCGCTTGCTGCGCCCTACGTGGGTCGGTTCTGGCAGTTCGTCGTGCCACCGTCGGAAGCGCGCCGGAAACCGGTGGAGGACGCGGCCAAGGCGCTCGAAGAGGAGATGAGCAAGGTCCTCGAGGCGCTGTTCCGTGGCCTCGGTGGACAGGACGACGGGGTATCGGGCCCGGATCCGGCGACCGAGGCGCAGCTCGGGTTCCTGCCGCCCGCCGTTCGCGACCGCGCAGCCGACGCGCTGCGGCGGACCCAAGAGCGGACGGCCGAGTTCCACCGGACCTTCCAAGGCGACGACGCCCGACGACATCAGGAAGGGGTCAAAGCCCTGCAAGCGGAACTCGACGCCGACCTCGACTCTTTCCTCACACCCGAAGAAAAAGCGCAGTTCAAGCTGCGTCGCTCGCCGTTCGCCCAGCTACGGGAACTCGAAGGCATACGCCTGACCGAAGAGGAGCTGTCGTCGGTCATCCACGCCAAGGAGGGAATCGCTGCCGAACCGCTGGACGACAACGAACGGAACGCCCGAGAAAAGGCACAGCTGGCGAAGTTGCTCGGACCGGAGCGGGCGGCGGACCTCGCCCGCGCCCAGGAGGGAGAGTTCCAATCGTTGCTCCGGATCGCGGACCGCTTGGAGGTCCCGACCGAGAGGGCCACCTCGTTCTGGGATACCCGGCGGCAAGCGGCCGAACTCGCCCAAAACTCGATGAAAGATCCGGCCCTGACGGATGCGGACCGACAGGCGCAACTCACCGCTCTCCGCGGTTGGATCGGGAAACAGGCCGAAGCCTTCCTTGGCGGCGGACGGGGTCGCGCCACATGGGAACGCGCGGAGAAGGACTGGCTGGACCAGCAGTTCAAGCTGCCTGAGCCGGATCCGCTCGCGTCGCCGTCGCCGACACCGAAGCCGTGAGCGCCGTGAGCGCCGTGACGCCTCAGCGCGCGCGCAGGAGCTTCGCGATCTCCACCGCGTCGAGTTGACCGTCGTCGTCCAAGTCGAACGCCTTCAGGTCCGCCTCGGGGCCGCGCCAGAGGCGCAGTTCGACGGCGTGGAGCTTGCCGTTGCCGTCCAGGTCACGTCGCGCGAGCACGTCGGCCACCGACTCATCGGCGGCTTCCTTGGGTGGAGCCGCGTCGGGTCCGGGCTTCGCGGCCGGCCTCACCGAGTTGATGATCTCGGTGAAGAGGCTCTGCGGGAAACGGGCACGGAGCTCGGACGCGAAGGCTTCGAGTTTCTCGGGTTTGTCGAGGCCCACCGGGTCGTGGGCGAAGGCCAGGAGGAACAACGATTCGGCGTCGGCGTCGGATCGGGGTTGTCCATCGGGAGCCAACATCTCGGCGACCTTCGTGGGGTCGCCGCTGAAGAAGGCGTGGACGGCACGTTCCTTCGGCGGAAGGGCGGCGAGCTTCGAGCCGATCTCCGCGGATCGGAAGGCATCGGGCGTCCACCGGGCCGGAGGCACGGCGAGCAGGGGAGTTTTGTCGATCGCCACGAGCGGGATGGCCGTCGGGGCGTGGCGGACGTCGAGGCCGAGCCAGAGGTGGCGCGCGTCGGCCGCGAGGGTCCTCACCGGAGAGCCGACGGGGAACCATCCGATCCACTTCTTGCTCGGCATGTGGAAGAGCAGCACGCGGGCGCGGTCCTTGTTCGCGCCGTCGGTGGTGGCGATCCACAAGAACGACGTGTCCACCAGCAGCGCGGTCACGCCGCCGGGGATCCGGCTCGTGGGCAGCACCGGGCTGACCGCGAGCCGCGCGTCGGCGCTGGCGCGCGCGAACCGGGCGCGCTGCCGCATGCGGTCGCGCACCCCGGCCATCACCCGGGCACGAGCCTGGACGTAGGCGGCGGGCGAGGCCTGGTAGCCAGGCCCGATGGTGATACCGAGCCCGCCGGGCACGGTGACCTCGAGCGGTGCGAAACGGTCCTCGACCGCGCCTGTGTCGGGATCGATCCAATGCAGCCCGGCATCGCTACCGAGCCAGAAGCCGCCGCCGCCATCGCCCGCGGCGCAGACCAGGTCCGGTTTCTCCAAACGTGGCGATCCGCGGCCGAGCACATCGCCGAACGGCACCCACTGCGAGGCGCGCACATGGCGGTTGACCACCCGGGTGCCGGTCGCTGCCAGCATCCAGTCGCGCGAACCGGCGAAGAGCCGCCAAGCAGGCGGGACCCGCGGGTCGAGGTTCGGCGCGGGGACGCTGGCGCGCGTGAAATCGTTCGCGTTCGGCGCCAATCCGAACAGTCCGCCGGACCGGGCCATCGCCACGACGCTGCTGTCGACGTCCGCGAACCCGACGAGGTCGGTGGCGGTGACGCCGCGCGAGGGGCCGAAGGCGTCCACCGCCAAGGTCTGCGTGTCGAGCGAGGCGATCCCGCCGTCGAGCGCGAGCCACAGCTTCCGATGGCCCGGGTGGAGGGCGTTCACCGCGTGTGTCTGCAACGGGCCGCGCACCGGCTCGAGGGTGTTCGCCACCGGGTCGAACACCCAGAGCCTGCCCGAGCCTGCCGGGAGGTTCGTCGCGCCTTGCGGGCGGACGGTGAGCCAGAGCTTGCCGTCGCAGAGGGCCATCGCGTCGACCGCGGTCACCGGTAGTTCGCGCGGGAATCGCGCGGCCAGGAAACGCGGCGGTACGAAGGGCGGGACCATCTCCATCCGGCGCAGCACGAACGCCGCCGTCGGGGCGACGTTGGTGGACTTCTGCGGGGCGGCCGTGGTCTTGACGGGAGGGAGGTTCGTCGGCACGGCCGGATCCGCGGCCCGGGCGACGAGGAAGGCGACGGCCGGGGCCAGCGCGATGGAAAAGAAGCGGAGCAAGGGCAGGGAAGGTGGCGACGAGGACCGCGCCGGTCAACGGGGCTTGCCGGCGAAGCGGCTAGCCGACCGGGCGCGACCTCCAAGTCCACGTCCGCCGCTCCGTCCGCGATCAGCCTTCGAGCGCCCGGGGCGGTCCGAGGATGACCGACGCCATCACGGCTTGCCGAGCCGTCTTCGGCTGGCGCAGCAGGGCGAGCACCTGCTCCATCTCGGCCGAGCGTCCGCCGGTCCGTTCGCGGACATGGTCGGGCGATGCGTTGGCGATGCCTTCGTCGACTTCGCGCAGATGCGCCGCCACCCGCGTCTCGAGGCCGGCGGCCATGGCGTAGGCATCGTCGGCGGGCGCGAGCGTGGCGAGCTCCAGGCTCGGGGCGGGCGCGGATTCGATGTCGGCGGATTCGTTGATCGCCGGGTCGGCATAGATCGGTGGGCGGGCGGGACCTCGCGGGTACCGCGGAAGCGGCGGCGGTACGGTCTCGGCCCGGGCCTCGCGGAGCGCGTCGCCCGAGCCCCCCGTCAGGTCTCTCGTCGTATCCCAGCGGGGTTGGATGGGCGGGAGCGGAGGCGGCGACGGCGGTCGGCGTCCTTCCGCGCGCGGCAGCCGGCCGAGCACTTTGTGGCCCTCGGAACGTTCCGGGAGGGTCTCGCTCTCCCACGGCCGGTCGAAGGGATGCTTCGGTCTGCCGAACGCCTTCGCCAGCGCGGCGATGACCACGATGCCGACGATGAGGAACGGCTTGAGCGAACCGAGGTCGAATCCGGCGATCATCGGAGCAAGGGAGCGGAGGTGCGGTTCAGGCCTTGTTGCCGGCGATGCTATCCCTCATGCCGGTGTCGGCCTGGAGGTTCTTCATCTTGTAGTAGTCCATGATGCCGAGGTTGCCGCTGCGGAAGGCCTCGGCCATGGCCAACGGGATCTGGGCCTCGGCCTCGACCACGCGGGCGCGCATCTCGGCGACGCGCGCGACCATCTCCTGCTCGGTCGCCACCGCGGCGGCGCGGCGGACCTCGGCCTGGGCCTGGGCGATGAGCTTGTTCGCCTCGGCCTGTTCGGCCTGGAGCTTGGCGCCGACGTTCTCGCCGACATCCACGTCCGCGATGTCGATGGAGAGGATCTCGAACGCGGTGTTCGCATCGAGCGCCTTCTCGAGCACGTTCTTGGAGATGCGGTCCGGGTTCTCGAGCACGACCTTGTAGCTGTCGGAGGAGCCGATGGTGGTGACGATGCCCTCGCCGACGCGGGCGATGATGGTCTCCTCGGTCGCGCCGCCGACGAAGCGGTCGAGGTTGGTGCGGACCGTGACGCGGGCCTTGGCCTTCACCACGATGCCGTCCTTGGCGACGCCGTCGATGGTGGCGCGGCCCGAGGCGGGGTTGGGGCAATCGATGACCTTGGGGTTGACCGAGGTCTTCACGGCCTCGAGCACGGTCTTGCCGGTGCCCTTGGTCGCGAGGTCGATGGCGCAGGCGCGGTCGAACTCCAGGTGGATGCCCGCCTTGCGCGCGGCGATGAGAGCCTGCACGACCATGTCGATGTTGCCGCCCGCGAGGTAATGCGTGGACAGGTCGTCGATGGTGAGCGGGATGCCCGATTTCACGGCGGTGATGCGGTTGTCCACCACCAGGCCGACGGGGAGGTTCCGCAGCCAGAGCGCGACCAGCTCGACCAGCCCGACGCTGGCGCCGGAGGCGATCGCGCGGAGCCATATCGAGCCGAAGTTCAGGAAGACGGTGAGCAGCGCGAGCGCGACGACGCCGAGCACCGCGATGAGGACGAGGGAACCGATCTGGATGTCTGCGATCATGGGAAGCTGCGTTGGGTGTTCTGGGAAGATTCAGGCCGAGCGGACGACCACCCGGGCTCCTTCGACGGCGATGACCCGGACGGTCCGGCCGCGGTCGATCGCGCCGCCTTCGGAGACGACGTCGATCCGTCGGCCGCCGATCTCGGCGATGCCGCCGGGCAACAACGGCGAGAGCGCGATTCCACTCTGATGGAGCAGGTGAGAAATGGCGGTGTCCGCCGGCGGATGGGGCTTGTGCGAGGTGAACGGCCGGGCGAACCGGCTCTTCGGCAGCTGCCGCACGTAGAACACCGCGCCGCCGACGCCGCCCGCCAAGACGCCGAGCAACGTGAAGTTGCCGGTGTTTGCGCCATAGCGCGCGTAGGTGAGCAAGACGGCCACTGCCCACGCGGCCAATCCGACGGGACCGGCGACGAAGTGCGGGAAAAAAGGCTCGAGGACGAGCAGCGCCGCCCCGGCGACCAGCAGGACCACGATCATTTCCATGTCGCGCACTCTATGGGCCGCGCCCGCGCCACCAAGTGGAATCTCGGGCAGCAGATCCGGTTCTTGGCCGTTGCGATCCGCGCTTTCACCGCTCGACACCTCCGGCGGCCGCCGGTATCAGATGCGCGTACCCCGTCCCGCATCGAGCCATGAACCGTCGCGCCTTCCTCCGTTCCACCACCGCGGCCGCTGCTGCCACCGCCACCGCGTTCCCTTCGATCCTCCGCGCCGCCGACAAGGCCGGCACCAAGAACGCCGTCGTGGGCTCGGGCGAGCACACCTACGAGTGCCTGCACGGCTGGGGCGAGCTCCCTTCGCATCTCAAGTGGGGCGAGACCCACGGCGTGGCGGTGGATTCGCAGGGCTTCATCTACATCAAGAACAACACCGGTCCGTCGGGCCTGCGGCACCAGGACTGCATCGTGGTCTTCGACCCGGACGGGAAGTTCGTGCGGAGCTTCGGCAACGAGTACAGCGCCTTCAACATCCACACCGTCGGCCACGGCATCGACATCCGGAAGGAAGGCGGCACCGAATACCTCTACCTTTGCCACACCTGGGCGAACCTCGTGACCAAGACGACGCTCAAGGGCGAGATCGTCTGGGCGCAGGGCACGCCGTGGGAATCGAAGGTCTACACCGACCCGAAGCAGTTCATCCCGACCAACATCGCGTTCCATCCGACCGACGGCGGCTTCTATGTCGCGGACGGCTACGGGGCCGGCTACATACACCGCTACGACAAGGTCGGCCGCTATCTGGCCACGTTCGGCGGCAAAGGCGGACGGGAGCAGCACGGCAAGTTTTCCACGCCGCACGGCATCTGGCTCGACGACCGTCCCGGCCGCGACCCGCAGCTCTGCATCTGCGACCGCGCCAACGCCCGGCTCGAATACTTCACGCTCGACGGCAACTACGTCGGCACGGTCGAAGGCCTGAGCTATCCCGCGCATCTCGACATCCGCGGCGACGTGCTGATGTGTCCCGACCTGCACGCGCGGATCTCGCTCTTCGGCAAGGACAACCAGCTGATCACGCATCTCGGGTACGACCAGGCGTGGACCGACAAGGTGCTGAACAAGGGCGGCCAGGGCGGCTTGATCATGCGGACCAAGCCGGAGACCTGGGAGAACGGCCGGTTCATCCACCCGCACGACGCCTGCTTCGACAAGGACGGCAACATCTTCGTCGTGGAATGGGTCTCCGTCGGCCGCGTGACCAAGCTTCGGAAGGTCGGTTGATGCGGCCTCGCCGCGCTTTTCGTTTCGTCCTCCCCACGACGGCTTCCGTTGCATAGGCTCGGCCGATGGAAGTTCCCGGCTGTTCGAACCCGACCGTCTCCTCCGGGTTGCGGTCGTTCATCTACCTG
>JANNAJ010000727.1:0-5953 GCA_031384285.1 Verrucomicrobiota bacterium | reverse complement strand
CCGGACCGCCCCGACGCCGTCGATTCGCCGCGCACGGTCGAGGAGCTGCGCTTCGAGCAGGTCGGCTTCGAGTACGATGCGGGCAAGCCGGTGATCCGCGACTTCAGCGTCGTCGTGCCCGGCGGATCGGTCGTCGCGTTGGTCGGCCGCAGCGGCGCAGGCAAGACCACGGTGACGGACCTGGTCGCGCGCTTCCACGACCCCACGTCGGGCAGCATCCTGCTCAACGGCGCCGACATCCGCGGCTTCCGCCTCCGCACCTACCGCGACCTGCTCGCCATCGTGCAGCAGGACGTCTTCCTCTTCGACGGATCGGTCCGCGACAACATCGCCTACGGCCGGCGGGACGCGACGGATGCCGAGGTCGAGGACGCCGCCCGGCGCGCCAACGCCCACGAGTTCATCGTGAAGCTGCCGGGAAGCTACGGCACGACCATCGGCGAACGCGGCGTGAAGCTCTCCGGCGGACAGCAGCAGCGTCTGGCCATCGCGCGGGCCTTCCTCGCGGCGCCGCAGATCCTCATCCTCGACGAGGCCACCAGCAACCTGGACACCGAGAGCGAGCAGCTGATCCAGGCCTCGATGGCCGCGCTGCTGGCCGGCCGGACGACCTTCGTCATCGCGCATCGGCTCTCCACCATCCGGCGCGCCGACCTGATCCTGCTGATGGACGAAGGCCGCGTCGTCGAGCGCGGCACGCACGAGCAGTTGATGGACGCCCGCGGCCTCTACCACGACATGGTGCTCCGTCAGGCGGCGACTTCGGCACAGGACGAGTGGAGCAGGCCCGCGGAGTAGCGGCATCCATCCGGATAGCTCCTGAGCGCACCGGCGCCACATTTCGATGAAAGCATTCCGTGGATCTGGCTGGCGCGGCGGGATCCGATGATGGCAGACCGACCACCCCGAAGAGCGTTCAGAATTCCGGGCCGATCGAAGCCATCCCGGGCCGGAAGCGGAGCGTCGTGGTCGGGGACGCCCGGGACGCATCTTCTCCGAGCAGGCGCTCGAACTCGTCGGTCGAGCGGTTCAGAGCCAGACGATACGTCATCAAGCGAGGGCTGCCGGCTTCGCGGGCTGTGGTTCGGACGATCACCGGCCCGCGGGTCGCCCCTTGGGCTGCGATGGTCGGAGCGTGCGATGTCGCCCGCCGGTCGACCGAAAGTCCGCGGACCACCAGCACCGAGACGAGCGCGATAGCGGAGCCGAACGCGACCCAAGACCACCCGACCCACGGAGCGGATCCGCTCGCCGGATGCCGATCCGCGGACTTGATACCGGAGAAGACCCGCGCGAGGACACGGTCCGGCACCTCCACGTCGGGGAGCGTTTGGGAAGCCTGTCGATGGAGATCACAGACCGCGGCGACCTCCGCGAGATAGGCCCGGCAGGCCGGGCACGTCGCGAGATGCTGCTGGAGCGCGTCCGAGTCGGTCACGGGGAGAGCGCCGCTGGCGAGCAGGGCCAATGGGTCGCGATTTCCGGCACAAGGTCTCATGGGTTCCGTTCCTCCGACAGCGACTTCATCCGACGGAGCCTCTCGAGCCCGTGCGAGAGGCGTGATTTGACGGTGCCGACCGGGCATCCGAGCGCGGCGGCGATGCCTTCGAGCGAATCGTCCGCGTAGAAGCGCAGGTAGACCACCTCGCGCTGTTTCCTCGGAAGTTCCGCCAAGCTGCGCAGCACGCGGGTCGTTTGCTCTGCACGGTCCGCAGCGGTCGCGGGCTCCGGGCCGGTGTCCTTCACGTCGGAGAGGAACCGGTCGGCCTCGTCGCGTTCGCCGCTGAAGAGCTGCGAGAACGGCATCGGCCAACGGCGCCGGCGCGCGCTCTGATACCGGTGGACCAGGATGCTGCACAGCCAAGTGAAGAAGCGGCAGCCGCCGTGATAGCGCGGCAGGCAGCGCCACGCCTCGAGGAAGGTCTCCTGCACCAGGTCTTCCGCCGTGCCGGCATCGCCGCAAAGCGCCAGCGCTTGTCGGAACAAGCGGTCGCCGTGCTCCCGGGCGAGCTCGCCGAAGGCCTCGTCGTCGCCGGTCCGGGCCCGAGCGATGAGCTCCGGCCCGATGTCGGTCGTGGTCGTCGTCACCGGTCCGGTGTTCGAGACGAGGGTCACAGCGGTTGAGGACTCGAGGTGGGACCGTCCGCTTCACTTCACCGGTTTCCCGGCGTTCTTGCCGTCGAGGTAGAAGGGCGGGCCGTCCTTCTCGATGAAGATCAGCGACGCGTTCCAATCATCCATGTAGCGCATCTTGGATCCGAGCTCGAAGCCGCGGTCCACGCCCTCGAAGATGAAACGCCGGAACTGGAACGGCTCGTCGAACAACGGGTCCTGCACGCCGGCCCGACCTGCCTTGCCCGACAGCCGATATGCGGTCGCATCGCGGAGCATCGCCAGCTTCACCTCGATGGCGAACTCCTTCAGCCGACATTTCTCGAATGCCGGGAAGAACTCGTGCACCAGCAGGTTCGGATGCTTGGCGATCCTCTCGTTGAACATCTTGATCGCCGGCAGGTACCGGACGTACGACATCGTCATCAGCTCCGATGCCTCGTCGTAGAGCGCGTCCATCTCCTCGAGCTTCTTGAGCACTCCCGCGGTCGTCCCGCCGGATGCTTGGAGGATTTCTTCAGGCGACGACGGGCGAGCTCCTTCCGCGGCGTCGCCATCGTTCAGGGCGGAACGCAGCAGATCGCGGGTCTTGGCCAACGCCTCGGTCTCGTCGCGCGAATCGGACTGGAAACCTTTGATCTTGCGCGCCAACCAGTCCTTGAACGAGCTCCGCTCGGTCGGGACGCATCGCACCACCGTGCCCCGGGCCGGTGCGGCGGTGATGCCGTCCATCACCTGTCGCGAAGTCTCCGGGCCGAGACGGAACCAGTTCTCCGCGATGCCGGAGAGGAGGAGGTTCTCCATGGCGATCTGCACGAGGGCGGAGATGAGGATACCGTCCTTTGAGACGTGCCGTCCCAGCACGAACGCTGCGAGCAGGTCATCCCGGGCGTCGTCCGGGCGGCCGTTGTCCAGATGCCAGCGCATCCGTTGTCGCGCGACCAGAGCGAGCTGTTTCGCCTTGGCCAACCCGGGCAGGAGCAGCTCGGGTCCTTGCGAAAGATCGTACCCCCATTCGCACGGCGGCGTCTGCCGGGCCGCTTGCCTGGCCAGCTTGAACGCGTTGTCGTAAGTGGCGACCTGCGCGTTGAAGGCGGCGTCCAAAGGGCGCCCGCGCCATTCGTTGGTGAAGAGATGGTCCTGCCCCGAGCGGTCAGGCATGACCGCGAAGGCCTGCCAATAGATGAGGGCGGGATTGATGTCGGTGCGCTCGCCGGTTTCGGCGGAGAGTCGATGGGCGGACGCGAGCGTCAGGAGGACGCACAGGATCGCTGCGAGTGTCTTCATGGGATGGATCTTCTCGGATGTCGTGGTGACTGGTTTCGCGGCCGCTTGACCATTGATCGCATCCCGGGCGCGGAAGGTTCACTTTTCTTTTCGCTCCCATCCAGACGTCGCCTTGCGTCGGGGTACGCCGGCACTTGCCCCGGAGTCGCGGCCGATGGTCCTCTCGACCGATCGCCATGAGAACTGAAACCCTCCGGATGTGCCTCCGCTTCGTCGTCGGTCTGTCGCTGGTGCTTGCACCGTCGGTGGAGGCCGCGGAATCCGCGGGCGCTCGCGGCGGTCAGATGGTCCGCGATGATGTCTTCCTCCAGGAGGTCGGTCGCCAAGTCGTAACCGCCGAGCCGCTCACCGCGGTGGCGCTGCATGGCGGCGAGGTCTTCATCGGCACGGGCAAGGGCGTGGCGCGGCTCGTCGGTGGAACGCTGGTCGAGGACACCGCGATGCGAGCGCCGGTCCGGAGGCTCGTCTCCGCCGGAGGAGATCTTTGGGCGGTCACGGCGCTCGGCCTGCGGCGGCTCGATGCCACCGGATGGAAGGCCATCGGCGACGAGGCCGTGTCCGACGTGTGCGAGCACCGTGGAGCGATCGTCGCCGCGGCCGGCAGAAAGCTCCGCCGTGTGCGCGGCGACGTGCTGGAACCGCTCGGCGACGCCGAGGCCAAGTTCGACATCACCCGGCTCGTCCCGCACCAAAGCTCGCTCTACCTGCATGGGGCGGGCCGGCTCACGACATTCGCCTTCGGCGCGTTCGGCGGGAAGGACGCTTACGATTTCCCGGCGGACCAGACCTGGGACTGGGGTGCGCTCCCGTCGCCGGTGACGCGCGACGCGCTGGGCCTGGGAGGGGCGATGTACATCGCCACGGACCGCGGGCTCGGCGTGCTTCGCGGGATGTCGCTCACGGCTTCGCGGGGCGAGGACGGTCTGCCGTTCGAGGACACGACCTGCCTGGCCGCCGGTTTCGACGGTGATCTTTGGATCGGCACGAGCCGCGGCGCGATCCGCAAGACCGGGGGCGGGTTCCGTTACTTCGCCGGCCGGCGCTGGTTGCCGGACGAACGTGTGCAGGCGATGGCGGTCGGGCCGCGCACGGCCTACATCGCGACCGACCGCGGGCTCGGCATCATCGACCACGAGCCGTTCACGCTCGCGAAGAAAGCCGCCTACTACGAACGACACCTCGAGGCGTGGGGACAGAAACGCCTCGGCCTCGTGCACAAGCTCGAATGGGACGAAGGCCTGGAAGAGTTCGTGCGCGAGGCGGGCGACAACGACGGTGGTTACACGGGCTACTATCTCGCCGCCCAATCGTACCGGTACGCTGTCACCAAGGATCCGGCCGCCCGGCGCGAGGCGACCAACACGTTCCACGCCTTGCGATGGCTGGAGCGGATGACCGGCATCACCGGCTTCCCGGCGCGGTCGGTGTGGGCCAAGGGCGAGCGCGGGCACAAATCCAGCGGCGGATCGGGCGGTTATCCGGCCGAATGGCACGACACCTCCGACGGCAAGTTCGAGTGGAAGGGCGACACCTCCAGCGACGAGCTGTGCTCGCACTTCTACGCGTTCGACGTGTTCCTTCAGCTGGCTGCGCAAGGCGATGAGGTCGCGCAGGCGAAGGCTCACCTCGCCCGGATCGCGACCCACCTGATCGACCACCGGTGGCAGCTCGTGGACACCGACGGCAAGCCGACGCGCTGGGGCCGTTGGGACCCGGATTACTTCCTCACCGACGAAGGCCGTTACGACCGCGGGCTGCAGGCCGTCGAGCTGCTGTCGTTCATCAAGACGGCCGAGGTGCTGACCGGCGAAGCGAAGTTCAGCGAGGCCTACCAACGGCTCGTGAAGCTCGGGTATCCCGCCTACACCCTGCGCGCCCGGACGACCTTCCCGCCGGACAGCATCCTGCATTTCTTGGACGAGCTCGGCCTCTGGGGCTGGTGGAATCTCATCCGCCACGAGCAGGACCCGGAGTTGCGCGCGTTCTACCGTCGCGGCTACGAACGCAGCCGGGAAGTCGTGCGCGTCGAGCACAACCCGTGGTTCGAGTTCCTCCACGGCGCTCTGACCGGCGAGGGATGCGAGACCGGACCGGCTGTCTCCCATCTCCGCGGATGGCCGCTCGACCTGCGCATCTGGTCGTACCAGAACTCGCACCGCTCCGATCTCCGCACGCCGGCCGGATACGTCGCGCCCAAGGGCGGCACCAAGGCCTTCTCGCCGAGCGAGACCGAGCCGCTGCGCTGGGACCACTGGACGATGCAGGCCGACGGCGGCTCGGGCGGCAACGATGTGGTGGAGCCGGCGAGCTGGCTGCTCGCCTATTGGCTGGGCCGCCACGAAGGCTTCATCTCCGCGCCGGACTCCAGTGATCCGGGGCTGCTCACCGTCCGTCCCGATGAGATCCCGAAGGGCGGCGCCCGGCCCTATGACGGCCCTCCGCGACCCGTGGTCCCTTGACGGGTAGGGCGGCCGCCCGGCGAGGCGTTCAGGATCCCGGCTGCGAGTGGTCGTGGCCGATGGTGCCGCCGAACTCGGAGACGCGGGTGCGCTTC
>JANNAJ010000719.1:0-18732 GCA_031384285.1 Verrucomicrobiota bacterium | reverse complement strand
CTCATGCGCCACCGCCGCCTCGTCCGCGACTACGAGACCTCCACCGCCAGCGCCGAGGCCTTCGTCCTCCTCGCCATGATACGCATCCAGATCCGAAGACTCGCCTGATCGCTGCCTATCCGGGGTTTTCAAACAGGCTCTCAGGGTTCCCTATGCCGATTTCAACTGCCTCAAGCTTCCCGGAGACGCGCAGGAGAAGGAGAACGATTACGTGATGCTGTCGGACATTTTTCCTACGGGGTGGCACGCGACGGAACTGGCCGGCGTAAAGCCAGGCGAGTCAGTCGTCATCTATGGATGCGGCCCCGTAGGGCTCATGGCAGCCCATTCCGCGATGATCAAGGGGGCAAGCAAAGTGATGATTGTTGATTCTCATCCCGACCGGCTGGCGTTGGCCAAGCAGATCGGCGTCATCCCGATTGATTATTCAAAAGGCACCGCGGTCGAAGAAATCTTGGAATTCACCGGTGGCGAAGGGGCCGATCGTGGCTGCGAATGCGTCGGCTATCAATGCCATGATCCCGCCGGACATGAGGTGCCCGACGCCACCATGAACGATCTGGTGAAATCGGTTCGGGCCACCGGAGGTATCGGCGTGGTCGGCGTGTTTGTTCCTTTGGACCCGGGAGCCGCGACCAAGCTCGCCAAAGTGGGCAAGCTCGCCTTCGATTTCGGCCTGTTCTGGTCCAAAGGACAGCATATCGGTACGGGTCAGGCCAACGTCAAAGCCTACAACCGATATCTGCGCAACCTGATCCATCAGGATCGCGCCAAACCGTCATGGATCGTCTCCCATGAATTGGCTTTGGACGAAGCCCCGGCCGCCTACAAACATTTTGATGGACGGGACCAAGGTTGGACGAAAGTCATCCTGCATCCCGCTGGAAAGCCAAAAAAGTCGATCACTCCCGGCTACCGTTAGGTTTGCGCGCCATGGCAGAGGTGGGCCGCATGCAAAGCCTACGGGCCGTTGCCGGTATCCTTTTCCAATGGGGGCAATCCAGCGTTCAGCCTGCGGTCGGCGTATCTTCCACAGGCTGGACGTACCGAGAATCCGGTGCACGGCAAAAGCAGTGCCTGGCGAGGCGAACAGGGGTGGAGGCCCAAGCAGCGTCCGCGCTACTTCACAAGCTGAGCCGGTTGCCAACAGGGTCTCAGATTCATCCAAAACTAGAGCGCGGAATGGAAGCGCGGCGCGCCAAGGAGGGAAAGCTCAAGCCGGATGATCTGAAAGGTGGCGCGTTCACCATCACCAACGGTGGAGCATCAGGTTCGTTGTTTTCCACGCCGATCATCAATCCGCCGCAAACAGGAGTCCTCGGAATGCAATCGATTCTGGAGCGCCCAGTCGCCGTTCTTGGAGGGGTCGTCATCCGTCCGATGATGTATCTGGCGTCGACGTACGATCACCGTATCGTGGACGGACGCGAGGCAGTGCTATTTCTTCGGCGCGTTAAAAACGCAACGGAAGCGCCGTCGCGGATGTTGATCAAGATTTGACCAAGAGCGGCGGATGGCATTGATCTCTTGGCACGCCAAAAGGCGACAGCTGGGCCACGCGTGTCCGAGGACCTAGCCCAACGGGTGCTGGCCACGGGGTCGTCTACAACCGCGCCCGACGTCGCCGGTGTCACCCACTAATCCGCATAGTACGACGTCGTTCGCGAGCAGTGCATCGGTTCGTTTCGAAACGTTTTCTATGATTGAATGGCGAAATTTCAGAGAGAGGCTGGTATCGCTGCGAGGTCGACCTGCTTTGGAGGCCTTACTGACGAACGGACGCCACGATCAGCCGTTGGCCGAGCGAGTGGCGTGGATGGAGGATTTGCTGTCGTGGGTGCGGCGCGACGTGCCTGCGATGCGTTTGCGTCTGCTGCTCCAACTATTGGAACGTCAGCCCGAAGCTCACCGACGCGTGGCTCAGACATTGCGTTCCATCGTGCGGGACGTCGAGGCGCTGGATTTGTTCGCCGAAACGGGATTGCCACAGGGCGCGGGATTCGTTCGTGAACTGGTGTCCCGGCTGGTCTCCAGCATGCTGCCCAATCCGCCGGATACGCGGGATCTCGCCGATATCTTTGACCGGTTATTTCCCCGGGAGTCAACGTCTGGCTGGCTGGGGCAACTGGATCCCGAACTAGCCGACCAGGTCGTCGAGCTATTCCATCACGATGAAATGGCTGGGGAGAGCGGCTGGGTTTCGCTGCGCACGGACCTCGAGGATGCGATGATCCAACTCGCGGATCGAATCTGCGTCGTCGGTTCAAATCGGGAGATGCGGGCACGACTTGGCAAGATGGCATTCCGCGAACTGCCGTTCCAAAAACTCACGCCAGCGGTGGAAGCATTGCTTGCCTGCCGGGAGAGAGGAGTTCCGTTGACTGAACTGGCTGCGGAATTGAATGTGGTGCGCGGGGTGGCGGATGCGTGCGGCCACGCCGTGGATGAAGTCATCGGACACTTGGAAAAAGCCGGGGTGAGCACGGCGTTGGTATATGACCTTGAGCGCTTGCGCGCCCAACTGCGCCGACTCGAGTTGTTGCAGGAGGCGTGGTCGGCTCCCGCACTTACCGCGGAACGCACGCTGGCCATCATCGCCGACCTCGTCCGGCAAAATCATGCGCGCCGGAGCGTGAGAGAATTGTGGCGGCAAAACCTGCACCTTCTCACCCGGCGGATTGTGGAGCGAAATGCGGAGACGGGGGAACATTACGTCGCGCGAAATAGCCGTGAGTACACGGACATGCTGCGGAGGGCCGCCGGCGGCGGCTTGATTCTTGGCGCGACGACGTTTCTGAAGCTGCTGTTGGCCAAGCTCGTGCTTGCCGAGTTCTTCAAGGGAGCCTTCTTCGGATTGAACTACGCGGTGAGTTTTGTGGTGGTGCAGCTATGCGGCTTCTCCGTGGCTACCAAACAACCTGCGACCACTGCCCCGGCGTTGGCGCGACGAATGCACGCGTTGCACACGCCGGCACGGATCGAAGCGCTGGTGGACGAAGTGGTGTTTCTCATCCGGTCGCAGATCGCGTCGGTTTTCGGCAACCTCGCGATGGTGATCCCAGCGACATGGATCCTTGACGTGCTTTGGAGAGGCGTCACCGGCGACCACGTTGTGAACCAGCACAAGGCAGGGTTGATCTTGGGAACGGTAACTCCGTGGAGCGGATGCTGGTTTTTTGCGATGTTCACCGGCGTGCTTTTGTGGCTGTCGAGTTTGTTTGCCGCCTGGCTGGACAATTGGTTTGTGCTCCATCAACTGGGCGCCGCGATCGCGCAGCATCGCGGATTGCATCGATGTTTCGGCCCGACCCGGGTGCGTCATCTGGCAGTTTGGCTGGAGCGCAATATTGCGGGCTTGGGCGGAAACATCTCGCTGGGTATCATGCTCGGCATCATCCCGTCGGTCGCGGTGTTCTTTGGGCTGCCGCTGGATGTGCGTCACGTCACGCTCTCCACGGGGCAAGTGACGGCGGCGTTAGCGGCCTTGGGTAGCGAACACTTGCTGGTGCTTCCGACGGTGTGGCTTGGTATCGGCATACTTGGTATCGGCCTGTTGAACATTCTGGTCAGTTTCAGCCTGGCACTTTTCGTTGCCATCCGCGCGCAGAACCTGCTTTGGCCGGACCGTCGTGAATTTTACCGGAGCATCGTCGGCAGATTCCTAAGATCTCCGGTAAGCTTCCTTCTGCCAATCGGAGTGAACACCTCACCGAAAGCGGCGACCCTCGCCAAATGACCACGCGGGATAGCCCTTGTCCACGCAGCTTTCCCTTCGTCATTGGCTGTTCGAAGGCAAACCGCCGAGGGTCGGCTGCGGTGAACGTCCAGCGCAAAAAGCGGTATGCGCGCGTGAGCAGAGTTCGCTTCCGCTACTTCGCCCCCGCGAGCGTCGGGCATCCGGGTCAACGGCAACCAACCGCACCTCATTTTTCTGAGAGTATTCGAGACTCTTCAAAAAGTAAGGATGCCGGGGAACCCGTCGTGATTGATCGTGAGATCCAGTCTGAAACCTCATTATTGCGGAGGGATCAAGCCAGTCTGCGAAGCATGATTCGTATCACGGCAACTCACGGCTGACCGTGGCGGACGTTCCGGGCATTAGATCGAAGGCGGGCACTTGGTTCGCGGGGAGGGCGACACGCTACTCATCGGGGAGCGACTTGGGCAAGCCCGAGACTTGGTCCTGGATCTGGCTGTCCACCGATGCGTTGACAGTGAGCGTGCTTCCGGTCCATCCCAGCAAAAAAGGCGGGCTCCGAAACTCGGAGTCCGCCCATGTCCAAGGGAATTTTCAGGTCAAGCCGGCAGGATCACTGATACTTGATCTCCAACACGGTCCCGCCCAGCGAACTGCTGACGATCTTGTCAGAGCCTTGGACGCGGAAGAATCTCGCAGAACCCGCGATCGAGACCTTGATGCTCTTGGCGGCTGTATCGACGGTGGCGTCGGTGACGGCGGTGTACGGGCCGTTGACCGTGGCCGAACCGACAAGGGAGACGCTTGCGACTGCTGCCGGGAGGCCACGGACGATGACGCCGCTGACGCCACCGGAGTTATCCTCAATTTCAGCGAACCAGAGGTAATCGCCAGCCTTGATGTCAACCGTCACTGTGCGCGGCTGGCCGAAGGGCAGCGGGTCTCCAGCGTCGTTCTTTCCGGAATAGCTGCCCGTGTTCTGGTCCGCTGGCTCTTTCGCGCCCTTGATGTCATCCACCCAGACTTTCCCGAACCGGCTGCTGTCGGTGGTGCGGCCTTCAAAGACCGTCACGTTGTACTTTCCTGCCTTCAGACCGGCGAAGCGCATGAGGCTCTCGGTTCCGGCTGCGTCCGGGTTCCGATAAATGTAATCGTCCTTGACGGAGGCGGGAACCAGCACGCCGTCGTAAATCACCGCGATACCCTCTTTGGTCGGGTTGTTGGCGGTCTGTCCGAGCATGTACGGCGGGCTATCCGGACTGACCTTCTCAGCGAGGCGCGCGTTATCCAGGATGGTCACGGTCACGTTCTTGTTCCCGTCCTTGGAGAAGTCCGTGAGATTCCAAGTGACTGAGGTGCCGTCCGCGCTGGCAGTGCCCTTGATGCTCGCGGAACCAGCGGTCACATTGGCGTTGGGATCCGCATAGGTCCAAGTTGGGATCACATTCCAATCCTTCAGCGGATCGAGCGGCCCCACAAGAACTCCGGCAGGATCCACCTGGTCAGTTCCGTCGGCAGCCTTCGGCACTCGTTCGTTTTCCACCGAACCAAAGTCGATCTTGAAGAGGCCTGGGGATTCAACCGGATCCACGGTACGGACGATCATGCCGCTGACGCCGCCGGAGTTGTCCTCGATTTCCGCGAACCAGAGGTACTCCCCTGCTTTCAGCGTGACAGTGACCGTCCTGGGCTGGCCCTTGTAGAGTTTGATCCCGCTGTCATCGACGCCGGAATAGTTGCCGGTGTTCTGGGTTGCGGGCTCCTTCGCCCCAGTGAGGTCATCCACCCAGATCTTGCCATGCCTTCCATCCGTGTCGGAGCTTCGGCCCTCGAAGACCGTGACGTTGTAGGTACCCGGGTCGAGATTGGCGATCCGCATCAGGCTCTCGCTCCCCGCGGCGTCCGGGGCTCGGTACAGATAGTCATCTTTGACGATGGCGGGGACATAGACGCCATCGTACACCACATTGATCTCCTCCTTGGTCGGGTTGTTGGCGGTCTGGCCCAACATGTAAGGGGGATTATCCGCATTGAGCGCTAGGGCGAGCTTCTTGTTGTCGAGAATCGTCAGCGTGACGTTCGCCTTCGGGCTCGCGGAGGAGTCGATCAACTTCCAAGTCACCTCGGTTCCGTCGGCATTGGCCGTGCCCTTCGAACCGGCACTGCCGTCGGTCACGTTGGCGTTCGGATCCGCAAAGGTCCAAGTCGGGATCACGGTCCAGTCCACCAGCAGCGGCGGAGCCTTAGTCGGATTGCCATCGGCATCCACCGGGACGCGTTCGTTTTCAGATTGGCCAAAGTCGACCTTGAACAGGCCCGCCTGCGATTCGACCGCAAACTGCGAACCAACCGCGGCGGCTACCGCGGCCTTCAATACCCATTCCGGCATTTTCACGATTCCAGTTCTCATAGGGTTGGAGTTGAGTTTTAGACGTAGAGTTGTGGTTGGAGAGAAAGGTGGTGGAGGAGTCAATCCTTTTCAGTCAACGCTTTCATTGTCCATTGTTAATTTTTGGGCACTTCCAAAAACCACCCCATTTGACTTGGTCCTGGAGCTTGCTTGCAGCCAAGACGACGAGCCTGTCCACCCGCCTCGGGGAGAAGCCGATGCGGTGCAGGAATCAACCAAGCTCAGCCCTGCCTTTGTCCACTTGAGGGCAAGCCGTGGAAGAGAGCGCGCTTCGCGGCCAGGTCAGTCCGTTGGAACTCCGGGTGTCGCAGGTCGGCCAGTGGATCAAAGCGCGTCCTGGGGCAGATACGGCGGTCGTGTTGAGGAACGCTAGGCGATTGAGTCTGCGTCGGGACTCAACCATGGTTCGTCCCGACTCGATGAACCTGCTGACCAAGCTGAGGGACTGGTTCGGACGACGTTCTGCGCCCGTCCACATCCAGCGTGGCATCCTTGGCGAGCGAGCTGCCAGGAAGTACCTGGAGCAGAAGGGGTTGAAATTCTTGACGGCCAACTTCAAGGGGCGCCATGGGGAGATCGACCTGATCTTCAGGGCGCATGGCGCCGCCGGCTCGGGCCATATGTTCACCGGAAATGAATCAGACGGCCTGGTGTTCGTCGAGGTGAAGACGCGGTCGTCCGAGGAGTGGACGCGTCCCGCGGCCGCGGTCGACGCGCGCAAACGGCGGCTCTTGTCGCTCACTGCGGAAGATTACCTGCGCAAGCTCGACGACCGGCGGGTGAAGTGGCGATTCGACGTCGTCGAGGTTCTGCTCGCGGACGGCCTGGTGAGCGAGGTGCGGCATGTGGTGCATGCGTTCGTCGGCGACATGCGGAGGCCGCGACGGCGATAGCGGCGATGCCGGCGGCGGATCGTCCCGGCTTGATTCTCCCTTTGCGATCCTGGCCCGGATACGCGCCTAATCGCCCGTCGCCACCCGTATCACTGTCCGTCATCACCTCATGAAAACCGCCTTTCGCCATCTTTTCCCGTTGGTCCTCGCCGCCGCAGCATCCGCGGCCATGCCGTCCGCCGCCGCCGGTGTCGGTGTCGGGGCGCGTCCGATCCGCGGCGCCGAAGTGGTCCTCGACGGCTCGCGGAAGATGCTCGACGAGAAGTGGACCTATTGGCAGGGGCCGCGTTTCGCGTCGTCGATGCCGATCAAGTGGAAGATCGTGGATGATCCGGTCGACAAGGGGACGGTCGTGATGACCGATGATCCGGCCGCCGCCGGCGGCAGGTACGGCGCCGCGGACATCGTCACCAAGAAGGCCTACCGCGACTTCCGCCTGCACGTCGAGTTCGCCGTGATGAACCCCAAGGGCAACAGCGGCGTGTACCTGCAGAACCGCTACGAGATCCAGATCCAGGAAGGCGACAAGACCCCGCACGGCATGGGCGCGGTGATCAACGAGACGCCGTCGCCGTACGAGCAGTTCAACGGCCTGGGCAAGTGGAACGCCTACGACATCAACTTCCGCGCGGCACGCTTCAAGGACGGCAAGCTGACCGAGAAGGCCAAGGTCACGATGTATTTCAACGGAAAGAAGGTCCACGTGGAGCAGCCGATCAGCCAGGTCTGGGGCGGTGCGGATTCCGGCATCGACGGTGGCAACGAGGGTGGCAAAGGCATCACCGATGTTCCCGGCGGACTGAAGCTCCAGTGCGAAGGACACGACGTCCGCTACCGCAACACGTGGATCAAGGAGGTCGACCTCAAGGACGGCCGCACGGACTTCGAGAAGTAGGTAGGACGGGCGTCGGCCCCGGGTACTCTGGGGCCGCCGCTGCCGGTCGCGATCGGGGCGGGACGCTGCGCAGGGTTGCGATCCGCCGCTCACGCCTTTCGGCAGGCGGTCAGGCCTCTCCTTGCGCCTTGCCGAGTGCGACTCGAAGGATCAGCAGATCGAAAATCTCCGCCACGGGCGTCCCCCGCTTCTGACCGCGCCCAGCGATCGCCGCTGGACGACGGCGGTTTCTCGGCGTGAATACCGGCGGACGGCGTCCCATCGATGGATGCCGTGTCCGTCCGCCCCGACCCGAACTTCCGCATGACCCAGCCATCGTCGATCGCCGGCCTTTGCGCCGGCTTCCTGTTGTCCGTCTCCACCGTCCTGGCGGATCGCACGCCGTGGACGGCGTCGCGCGTCGTCGGTTCGCCGGAGCCGCCGTCGGCGTGCCGCGTCGAGCGCGCCTTCCCCGGTCTCAAGTTCTCCGAGCCGGTCGACCTTGCCTATGAGCCGACCTCGCGGCGCTGGTTCATCAGCCTGGTCCGTGGTCGGCTGATGACGTTCCAGGACGACGCTACGGCGACATCGACCGAGCTGGTCGCGGATCTCCACGACCTGCATCCGGGGCTGTCGCAGTTCTCGAGCTTCACCTTCCATCCGGGCTTCGCGACGAACGGGCTGCTCTTCGCCGTCTTCGGCGACAACATCGGCGGCACCAATCGCTGGACCTTGGCCCGCTACTCCGTGAGCCGCGGCCCCTCGCCCAAACTCGACCTCGCCAGCGAGGCCGTCGTCATCACTTCGCGCGGCAGCGGCCACGAAGGCGCCTGCGTGCGGTTCGGTCCGGACGGCATGCTCTACGCTTCGCTCGGCGACGCGAGCTCACCCGAGCCGCCCGACGCGCTGTCCACCGGCCAGGACCTGGGCGACCTGATGGCATCCATCATCCGGATCGACGTGGACCACCCGGAAGGCGGACGGCTCTACGGCGTGCCGTCGGACAACCCGTTCGTGGCGCGGGCCGGTGCGCGGCCGGAGGTCTGGGCCTACGGGTTCCGCAATCCTTGGCGGATGAACTTCGGTCCCGACGGGGCGCTCTGGGTCGGCGATGTCGGCTGGGAACTGTGGGAGATGATCCATCGCGTGACGCGCGGCTACAACGGCGGCTGGTCGGTCGTCGAGGGCCCGCAGGTGGTCCACGGCGGGACCAAGCCGCCCACGCCGATCGCGACGCCGATCGCGGCGCATCCGCACAGCGAGGCGTCGAGCATCACCGGCGGCTTGTTCTACCGCGGCAAACGGATGCCCCGGCTGCAAGGCGCGTACATCTACGGCGACTACGCGACGGGGAAGATCTGGGCGCTGCGCAACGACGGACCGCGCGCCGTGTCGCGCGAGGAGCTGTGCGACACATCGGTGCAGATCGTCGGCTTCGCCGAGGCGCCGGACGGCGAGATCCTGATGCTCGACCACAACGGCGCGGCCGGCATCTACCGCCTCGTGCCCAACGACAGGGCCGCGTCGCCGTCGGATTTCCCGAGGAAGCTGTCGGCCACCGGGATCTTCGGCGACACCGCGAAGCAGGCACCTTCGCCCGGCGTCCAGCCGTACACCATCAATGCCGCGATGTGGCACGACCATGCGACCACGGAGCGCTGGCTCGCGGTGCCGGGGACCAATCGCGTCATGGACGGCGGGTTCCCAAAGGACACCGTCCTGGCGAAGACCCTGTCGCTCGAGATGCGGCCCGGAGCGCCGGCGACGCGGCGCCGGATCGAGACGCAACTGCTCCATCTCGACGAACAAGGATGGCAAGCGTTCACCTATCGTTGGAACGATGCCCAGACCGACGCCGACCTCGTGCCCGCCAACGGAGCGAACACGACGCTGGAGATCGCCGACGCGGCCATCCCGGGCGGGAGACGCGAGCAGGCGTGGCGTTTCGCGGGCCGCGCGGAATGCATGCGCTGCCACAACCCGTGGTCGGGGACGGTGCTCGCGTTCAACCCGGAGCAGCTGGAGACGAGCCCAGCCCCGTCGGCGTCGTCGTTCCGTCGGCTGTTGGCTTCGGAAGTGATCGGATATGGCAAGCCGCCCGGCCCGGTGACGCGCTGGACCGATCCCCACGACGGATCGGCCGCGCTCGACGCGCGCGCGCGGTCGTTGCTCCACGTGAACTGCGCGCATTGCCACCGCTTCGGTGCCGGCGGGTCGGTCGCCAGTTTCTTCAACGTCGACGCGAAGCTCGGCGACCTCCGTGTCCTCGACCAGAAGCCGACGCGCGGCACCTTCGGCCTCGACGACGCGCGGGTGCTCGTCCCTGGCCGTCCCGACCGCAGCGTGCTCTGGTACCGCATCAACACGGAAAGCCAGGGCCACATGCCGCACATCGGCTCGCGCCTCGTCGACGATCTCGGGTCGCGGATCATCGCGTCGTGGATCGAATCGCTCGGGCCCACCCCCGGCGGTCCAGATCCGATGCCTGGATCCACCAGCGCGGCGCTCGCTGCGCTGCGGTCCGCGCAGAAGGCGCCGGGAGGACCAACCGGCGCGATGGCTTCGATGAAGGGCTCGACCAACGCGTTCGCGCGGGATCTCTTCGCGCGGTTCCTCCCGCAGGACGAGCGACGCCGGACACTGGGCGCGGGCTTCGATCCACAGGAAGTCCTCGCCCTGAAAGGCGATCCGGCGCGGGGCAAGGCGCTTTTCCACAGCGGGACGGGACCCCAATGCGCGCGCTGCCACGTGGTCTCCGGCAAAGGCCGCGTGTACGGCCCGGATCTCACCGAGGTGAGGAAGAAGTTCGATCGGGCGGCGTTGCTCGAGAACATCGTCGAGCCGTCGAAGGTGGTCGCGCCGGAGTTCGTGCTGCACTCGGTCGAGACCAAGGACGGTGAAGGCCGCGTCGGCTTCGTCGTCGCTTCGGACGACAAAGAGCTGCGGCTCCGCGTGGAGTCCGGCGAGGTCGTCACCGTGCCGCGATCGCAGGTCGTCGCGGACGACAAGGCGGCGCTCTCGGCGATGCCGGAGGGCCTGCTCGCCGACCTCACCGCGCAGGAGGTCGCCGACCTGCTCACGTATCTGTCGGCGCCCTGACGATCCAGCCCGCCCCGGGGTCAGGCCTTGGCGGCGGCGATGTTCTTGAGGAGCTCGCCGGCGCACAGCGCGGCGAAGGCCGGGTCGTTGATGTTCCCTTCGTGTTCGATCACCGGGATGCCCGGCCGGAGGTTCCGCTTCCATCCGTCGAACAGCGCGGCGTCGGCCTCGGGCCAGTGGAAGGGCTGTCCCGGCGCGCTGATGACGCTGATGCCGCCGAGCGGGATGAGCACCGAGACGGGGCCGGTCGAGAGATTGCATTTCTCGGCGAGCACGCGGCCGATCCGGGCGCACTCCTCCGGAGTCGTGCGCATGAGCGTGACCTGGGCGTTGTGGTGGTAGAAGCGGCGCCCCGCGAACTTCGCAGGCACGCTGGCCGGTTCGCCGAAGTTCACCATGTCGAGGCAACCGGGCGCCAGCACCGCGGGGACGCCGTGGCGCGCGGCGGCCTCGCAGCGGGTCGGGCCCGCGCCCAGCACGCCGCCCACGAGTTCGTCGGCCCATTCGGTCGTCGTGACGTCGAGCACCCCGGTGGCGATGCCTGATTCGACCAGCGATTCCATCGTGCGACCGCCGTTGCCGGTGGCGGCGAAGACCATTACCTCGAAGCCCGCCGCCTCGAGCAGCCCGCGCGCGTGCGTGATGCACGGCGTCGTGTTGCCGAACTGCGACGCGACGACCACCGGGCGGTCCACGGCGCCGTCCGGGACCTTCGCCTCGACCATGCCGCAGACCGCGCCCGCGGCCTGGGCGAGCAGCTTGCGCGAAAGGCGGTTCAATCCGGCCACATCGACCACGCTGGGCATCATCACGATGTCCTTCACGCCGACGTAGGGCGCGGTGTTGCCGCTCGCGAGCGTGGAGACCATCACCTTCGGGAACCCGACCGGCAGCGCGCGCATCGCCGCGGTGCAGATCGCGGTGCCGCCACCGCCGCCGAGCGAGATCACCCCGTCGATACGGCCTTCGCGCTGGAGCCGGGCCATGACGATAGGGGCTCCTTTCGTCATCGCGGCGACCGCCTCGCCGCGATCCCTTCTGGCGACGATGGCCGCGAGGTCCGCACCCGCCGCCAAGGTGATCTCCGTGCGCGGGATGTCGGGCTGGAGACGCGGCGCTTCGAGGGATCCGACGTCGATCAAGAACGCCTGGTGTCCGCGCGCGCGGATCAATCCGGCCACGTAGCCGTGCTCTTCGCCTTTGGTGTCGAGCGTGCCGAGGATAGCGATGGTGGCCATGAGATGTGCCCGAACCTAAGCGATCGTCCCCGTCGCCGACAACCAACTCCCGCGGCATTTCCGCGTCCAGGGGTGTCCCAGGAAGGCAACTCGGCGCACGCAACCTCCGCGTTTTCCGTCGCCTCCCGGCCCGCCTCTCGTCCATGATATAGGGGACGGTGTGCGAGTGACCCAAGCACCCCTCCCGGCCGTGACGGTCGGGCGAGCTGTCCGCAACCATCATCCTGTAGATCCCCCGAACCCCGGAACCCAATCATGGCCAAGATCCATCTCATCGGCGGCGAAAAAGGCGGCGTAGGCAAATCCGTGGTCGCACGGATCATCGCCCAATATCTCATCGACAAGGAGCTCCCGTTCCTCGGTTTCGACACCGATCGTTCGCATGGTTCCCTGCTGCGGTTCTACTCGGCCTATGCGTCGCCGGTCATCGTGGACCGCTACGAAAGCCTCGACGCGATCGTCGAGGCCGCGATCGCCAGCCCGGAAAATCGCGTCCTGGTGGACCTCGCCGCTCAGACGCATGACCCGCTGACCCGCTGGATGGAAGAGTCCGGTGTGCTCGAGATGGCGGGAGAGAGCGGCTATAGCGTGACGTATTGGCATGTGATGGATTCCGGCAAGGATTCGGTCGACCTCCTCAAGAAGCACCTGGACCGCTTCGGCGCGCGCCTCGGCCATGTGCTCGTGCTCAACCATCTCCGCGGGGAAGATTTCGGGATCCTCGACCGGTCCGGGCTCAAAGAGGCCGCCTTGGCGCTCGGAGCCGAGGTGGTCCAGATCCGTCGCCTGCACGAGACGGTCATCAACAAGATCGACGCCGGCAGCACCAGCTTCTGGGCGGCGAAGAACCGGAGCGCGACCGACGGCACCGGTTTGGGCATCCTCGAGCGCCAGCGTGTCAAGATGTGGCTCAACCACGCCTACGAGCAGATCGAGCGCGCAGGCGTGTGAACGCGGCGCTACGAACGCAGGGAGGGCCGGTCATAGCCGTCGAAAGGATAGGTCTAGACAAGAACTCGACAGGGATACTGCGGCAGAGCGGGTTTTCTTACGCGGCCATCTTAGCAGGCATGTCCGGGCAATCGAGCTGACAGAGTCGCCGATCGTGGTCCAATCAATTCATCATCAGCACGATACATCCGCATGTAACCGGCTGTCGGCTCGGGTCGGAAACTTATTCCTTAAGGCTTTGTTTTAGATTTTTGTTTCCTAGGGCGAATCGGTCTAGTAAGAAACGTCCGCGCTGCCTCGGACGTCCCTTATGCCCAAATCTAGCCCCAAGCCGATCGACCCCGTGTCGGCCACCCAGCCTGCCGGTGAGCAAACCGCCTCCTCGGCCCGGCGACCGACCCGCGCAAAGGCCGAGCCCATGCCGGAGCCTGCGCCGATCGACCAATCCTTGAAGGCTCGGCCGCCTTTGGCCGCGGCCGCCACCAGAAAGCTCCGTGTCCTGCTGGTCGACGACCATCCGTTGATGCTGGCCGGGCTCACGATGCTGATCAACGCGACGACCGATCTCGTGGTCTGCGCCGAGGCGGGCAACGCCTCCGAGGCCATCGGCATGATCACCGCGAAGTCGCCCGACATCGTCGTGCTCGACCTCGGCCTGCCCGACCGCAACGGATTGGAGGTCCTGAAGGATTTCCAGGCGCTCAACGCCAACCTCCCGGTCCTTGTCGTCTCGATGCACGACGAGATGCTCTATGCCGAACGCACGCTCCGGGCAGGTGCCCGCGGCTATGTGATGAAGGAGGTCGGCGGGGAGAAGTTGTTGGCCGCCATCCGCTCGGTGGCGGAAGGCCGCGTCTTCGTGAGCGACCGCGTCGCGTCCGAGCTCCTCGGCAACCTCGGCCGCCGCACGCCCTCGAACCCGAACCGCGACCTCATGCTCGACCGCCTGAGCGACCGGGAGTTCGAGATCTTCCGGCTCTTGGGCGAAGGCCATAGCACCCGTTCCATCGCGGAGCGCCTGAAGCTGAGCCCCAAGACCGTCGACGCCCACCGCGCCAACATCAAGACCAAGCTGGCCCTCAAGGACGGCGCGGCCTTGGTGCGCCAATCGGTCCGGTGGAACGAGCTGCAGAACAGCCGCACCTCCCCGATGGGCGAGAGTTGATTCTGCCGGGAAGAGGACCTGTCGATGATCCGTCGGGCACGGGCGCCCGCTCCGGTCACTGGAGCAGGCCATCCTCGAAGAAGCTTGCCGATCCGGTCTCCGGTTCGGCCCCGGTCAAGCGCCGGGGTTTGCTGAAGATCCGGAACAAGCCCGGCCCGGTCCTCGGATGGCTCGTTCTTCTTGTCCGGACCAAGCCCTCGCCTCAGGCCGGAGCCGCCGCGGCCGCGATCTGCCGCGTGATCTCGAACGCCACGTCCAGCGCAGCCTTCGCTTGGGCACCGCTCACCTTCGGCGTCTGCCGTTCCGCGACGCATTGGATGAAGTGCGACAGCTCCAGCTTGAGCGGTTCTTCCTTCGCGATGGGCACCGGCTCCCGGACGATCCTCTTGCCGCCGAACTCGCTCACCAACGAGCTGTCCTTCGACGCCAACAGTTTCTTGAGCAACGAGCTCTCGCTCTCTCCGTCGCGGGCCAGCCGATAGATGAAGCCCTCTTGCGCGCGGTAATCGAGGCTGATGTAGCTGGTCTCCTTCGCCGCGCCGCCGCCGCTGAACACCCGGATCTTCCGCAGGCGCTCGGGGCTGATCCGGCTCGCGGTGAGGTTCGCCACGCAGCCGTTGGCGAAGCGCAACCGGGCGTTCGCGATGTCCTCGCTCTTGCTCAGCACGGGGATGCCCACCGCGTCCACGGCCACCAAGGGCGATTTCACGAACGCCAGTACGACGTCGAGGTCGTGTATCATCAGGTCCAGCACCACACCGATGTCGGTGCTGCGCGCCGGGAAGGGCGAGAGCCGATGGCACTCGATGAACCGCGGGTCGGTGGCCACCTTCTCCAAGTAGCTGAACACCGGGTTGAACCGCTCGACGTGGCCGACCTGCAGCACCGCGCCGCGGCTCTGCGCCAGAGCCACCAGTTCCGCGGCCTGCGCAGCGTTGTCGGTCATCGGCTTCTCGACGAGGACGTGCTTTCCGAGGGTGAGCAACTCCTGGGCGAGCGCGAAGTGCGTCGTGGTCGGCGTGACCACGCTCAACGCGTCGCTCGCCGCCGCGGCTTCGGCCACGCTGGCGAAGGCTTGGACGCCGTGCTTGGACGCTTGCGCGCGCGCTGCGCCGGCGTCGACATCGAAAACGCCCACGAACTCCGCGGATCCCGCTTTCGCGAGCTCCGCATAGATCCGGGCATGTTCCTTGCCGAGTGAACCGGTGCCGAGGACGGCCACCTTGGGTCTCGCTGACATGGCGTCAGGCTAAGGCCCGGCCACCAGCGCCCAAAGCCGAAATCGCGAAGAGGCCGACGGATTTGTCGGCGACGCTGGCGCGCCGTCGGACTTCGGACAACCCGCGGCGGCGGATCCCCCCTGCCCCTCCGCCCTTTGATGACGAACCACGACGGCCATCACGGGCATCCCCGTTCAGGAAAGATACGCTTCCATGCCCGCGCAGGAGCAGACGAGGTTGCGGTCGCCAAAGACGTTGTCCACGCGGCCGACCGAGGGCCAGAACTTCCAGTCGCGCAGGCCTTCCACGGGAAAAGCGGCCTGCTCCCGGCTGTAAGGGCGGCCCCAGCCATCGGAAGTCACCTGGTCGGCGGTGTGCGGCGCGTTCTTGAGCAGGTTGTTCTTGGCGTCCTCGCGCCCCTCCTCGATCTCCACGATCTCGTCGTGGATGGAGATCATCGCGTCGCAGAAACGGTCGAGCTCGCACTGCGGTTCCGATTCGGTGGGTTCTACCATGAGCGTGCCGGCCACGGGCCAGCTGAGCGTCGGCGCATGGAAGCCGTAATCCATGAGCCGTTTCGCGACGTCCTCGGCGGTGACCGACTTGAAACGGCGGAGGTCGAGGATGCACTCGTGGGCGACAAGGCCGTTCGCACGGTAGAGCGTCGGGAAGTGGGCCTCGAGCCGCTTGGCGATGTAGTTCGCGTTGAGGATCGCGACCTTCGTGGCATGGGTGAGGCCGGCCGCCCCCATCATCGCGATGTACATCCACGGGATCGTGCAGATGCTGGCGCTGCCCCAAGGCGCGGCGCTGACGGCGCCGATGGGGTCCTCGCCGCCGAGATTGACGACCGCGTGCCCGGGCAGGAACGGGACCAGATGTTCGGCGACGCCTATCGGGCCGACACCGGGACCGCCGCCGCCGTGCGGGATGCAGAAGGTCTTGTGGAGGTTCAGGTGGCAGACGTCGGCGCCGACGAAGCCGGGCGAGGTCAGGCCGACCTGGGCGTTCATGTTCGCGCCGTCCATGTACACCTGTCCGCCGGCCTCGTGGACGAGCGCGCAGATCTCCTTGATGGCGGCCTCGAACACGCCGTGCGTGGAAGGATAGGTGACCATCAGGCACGAGAGCTCCGCACGGTGCGCGGCGATCTTGGCCTTGAGATCGGCGACGTCCACGTTGCCGTCCTTGTCGCAGGCGACGGCGACGACCTCCATGCCGGCCATGACCGCGGAGGCCGGGTTCGTGCCGTGCGCGCTGGTCGGGATGAGGCAGACATCGCGATGTCCTTCGCCGCGCGAGGCGTGCCAGGCGCGGATGACGAGCAGGCCCGCGTATTCGCCCTGGGAACCGGCGTTCGGCTGGAGCGAGACGCCGGCGAAACCGGTCACCTCCGCCAGCCACAGCTCGAGCTCCTCGAACATCTGCTGGTAGCCGCGGGTCTGCGCGACCGGCGCGAACGGGTGCAGCTTCGAGAACTCCGGCCAGCTCACCGGGAACATCTCGGCCGTGGCGTTGAGCTTCATCGTGCAGCTGCCCAGCGGGATCATGCTGTGGCAGAGCGAGAGGTCCTTCGATTCGAGCCGGCGCAGATAGCGCAGCATCTCCGTCTCGGAATGGTGCCGGTTGAAGACCGGGTGCGCGAGGAATCCGGAGGTGCGGCGCTGGCCGGACGGGATGCCCTCGAGGCGGCCCGCGGAATCGATCGAACCCGACAGCGACTTCACCGTGGGCAGGCCTCCGGAAAGGCCGGACGACTGGCCCGCGAGATTGAGGAGGAGGTCGATCTCCGCGGCGGTGACAGGCTCGTCGAGGGCGATGCCGACGTGGGTGGCGTCGACGCGGCGGAGATTGATGTGGTGCGCCTCGGCGAGCTTGTGGGTCTCGGCGGCGTTCTTCACCTGGACGGTGAGCGTGTCGAAGAACGTGGTGTTCGCGACCTTGTGCCCGAGCTTCTCCAGTCCCGCGCCGAGGATCCGGGCGGACGTATGGATGCGCCGCGCGATCGCGGTCAGTCCTTCGGGTCCATGGTAGCAGGCGTAGGCCATCGCCATGTTGGCGAGCAGGGCCTGCGCGGTGCAGATGTTCGACGTCGCCTTGTCGCGGCGGATGTGCTGCTCGCGGGTTCCGAGCGAGAGGCGGAGCGCGGGCTTGCCGCGGGAATCCTTGGAGACGCCGACGAGCCGGCCGGGCATCTGGCGCTTGAACGCATCGCGGGTCGCGAAGAAAGCAGCATGCGGCCCGCCGTAGCCGAGCGGCACGCCGAAGCGCTGTGCGCTGCCCACCGCGACGTCCGCGCCGCATTCGCCGGGCGGTCTGAGCAAGGTGAGCGCGAGCAGGTCGGTCGCCACCACCACGAGCGAGCCGGCCGCATGGGCTGTGGCCGACAGCGCGGTGAGGTCGGCGAGCGAACCGTCGGTCGCCGGGTTCTGCACGAGCACGCCGAAGACCTCGGGCGAGAACGCGAACGCGCGCCAGTCGCCGACGACGACGGTGATGCCGAGCGCCTCGGCCCGGGTGCGGACGATATCGATGTTCTGCGGATGGCAGTGGTCGGCGACGAGGAATGTGTTCCTGGCGGTGCCGGACGCGGCGGTCTCGGCCTCCTTGATGCGATGGCAGAGCATCATCGCCTCGGCGCACGCGGTGGCCTCGTCGAGCATCGAGGCGTTGGCGATGTCGAGCTGGGTGAGGTCGGTGACCAGCGTCTGGAAATTGAGCAGGCCTTCGAGCCGGCCTTGGGAGATCTCGGCCTGATAGGGCGTGTACTGCGTGTACCAGCCCGGGTTCTCGAGGATGTTCCTTTGGATGACCGGCGGCGTGATCGTGTCGTGGTAACCCATCCCGATGAACGACCGGAACACCTGGTTCTTGGCCGCGACCGACCGCAGCCGGGCCAACGCATCGAACTCGCTCAGCGCTCCCGGAAGGCCGGTCAGGTCCAACGGCCGTTCGCCGCGGATATGGGAGGGGACGGCGGCATCCACGAGAGCGTCGACCGATGGGTATCCGCAGCGGGCGGCCATGGCGGACTGCTCGGCGGCATCAGGCCCGATGTGGCGGCGGGCGAACGTGTCGGTGAAGGCGAGGTCGGAAGCGGCGGTGGTCATCGTTCAGGTATCAGAATCCGAAGCGCGCGACCCTAAGGTGGCTCCCAAGCGGTGCAAGCCGAGTTTGCGATAACC
>JANNAJ010000702.1:0-5126 GCA_031384285.1 Verrucomicrobiota bacterium | reverse complement strand
CGCTCGCAAAGCATACTCGCCGCGGACAGACAGCTTCATCAGCCGTCAGGATAGATTCCCGACTTGGTTCATCAAGATTTGATCCAATCCTTCGTTCGAGCCGATTTCCCTCGATAAAACGACATTTTCGACAGCTCAATTGCTCCTCAAGAACGAGTGATAATCAAATCCCTATTGACTTGGTGTAGTTTTGAGATTTACTCGCTCTCGTCGTGATCAAAACGCACCTCAACTCGACGGATCTTTCCGCCCTCGGAACCGCACCCGCTCGCGAGCCGGACTGGCTTGTCGCGCTGCGCGAACAGGTCGGCTCGCTCCGGTTCGGTGTGGTGCAGATCGTGGTCCACGAAGGACGCGTGGTGCAGATCGAGCGGACCGAGAAAGTTCGGTTCGATCCGAAGACCGCATCCGCCGCCTGACCTGGACGCCGACCCCGCCCGGAGGCATGACAACCCCTGATCCCGGCGCATCCCACCCGACGCGACATCCCCATCCCATGAAACGATTCTTCCCCCTCCTCTTCGTCGCCGCCGCGTTCACCAGCGCGCTCGCGAAAGAGGTCACGCTGCTCAACGTCTCGTACGACCCGACGCGTGAGCTCTACAACTCGGTCAACAAGGCCTTCTCCGAGCAATGGAAGGCCAAGACCGGCGACACCGTCACCGTGCGCCAATCCCACGGCGGATCCGGCAGACAGGCCCGCGCCGTCATCGACGGGCTCGACGCCGACGTCGTCACGCTCGCGCTCGCCTACGACATCGACGCGATCGCGGAGCGCAGCCGCCAGGTGCCCAAGGATTGGCAGAAACGCCTGCCCGAGAACTCCACGCCCTACACCTCCACCATCGTGTTCCTCGTCCGCAAAGGGAACCCGAAGGGCATCAAGGACTGGGGCGATCTCGTCCGCCCGGGCGTGGCCGTCATCACCCCTGATCCCAATACCAGCGGCGGCGCCCGCTGGAACTATCTCGCCGCCTGGGGATGGGCGCTGCACCAGCCCGGCGGCACGCCGGCCTCGGCGAAGGATTTCCTCGCCAAGCTCTTCAAGAACGTCGCCACCCGCGACACCGGCGCCCGCGGCGCGACGACCACGTTCGTCCAGCGCGAGATCGGCGACGTGCTGATCGCTTGGGAGAACGAGGCCATCCTCGCCCTGAAGGAGTTGGGCGATGGCAAGTTCGAGGTCGTCGCGCCGAGCGAGAGCATCCTCGCCGAACCCCCGGTCGCGATCGTCGACAAGGTGACCAAGAAGCGCGGCACCGCCGAGGTCGCCAAGGCCTATCTCGATTTCCTCTACACCGATGCCGGCCAGGAGATCGTCGCCAAGAACCACTATCGCCCGCGCAACGCCGCGGTCGCCGCGCGGTTCGCCGCCGATTTCCCCAAGCTGAAGCTCTTCACCATCGACGAGGTCTTCGGCGGCTGGGCCAAGGCGCACAAGGAACACTTCGCCAACGGCGGCACCTACGACCAGATCCAGTCCCCGAGACGTTGAACCGGGCCCGATACCCTGCGGGGTGGGCCGACCTCCGGCCCGCCACCCCATCCTGCTCCCCCGCTCCGCACCGAACCCCCAACGCCATCGCCATGACCACCACGCTCCCCCGGATCCCCGTCGCCCAGCCCGCCGCGCCCAAGGATCCCGTCGCCGACGCCAGGCCCAAGGCCGCCCAGAGCCGCTCGGCCGGACGCCTGCTCGCGCACCTCGACTTCATCGCCGAGAACTCGCGCCACTTGGTCGGCCGTTCCGCCTGGTCGTTCGAGAGCGGGGGGAAGACCCACGAGATCCCGCGCTACCTCTACGTCGGGCCGAAAGGCGGCGGCGACACCCTGCGGCTGGGCATCTTCGCCACCATCCACGGCGACGAGCCCGAAGGCGCGCTGGCGCTCACCAAGTTGGTCGCCGCGCTGGAGAAGAACCCCGAGATCGCGACCGGCTACGCGCTCTACATCTATCCGCTCTGCAACCCGACCGGCTTCGAGGACGGCACCCGGCACAGCCGCGGCGGGCTCGACCTCAACCGGCAGTTCTGGCAGCGGTCCGGACAGCCGGAGGTGCGGTTCCTCGAATCCGAGATCTGGATGCAGGCCTTCCACGGCATCGTGACCCTGCACAGCGACGACACGAGCGACGGGCTCTACGGTTTCGTGGGCGGCGACGTGCTCAGCCAGAACCTGCTCGAGCCCGCGCTCCAGTCCGCCGGCCGGTTCCTGCCGCGGAACCACCGCCCGGTGATCGACGGTTTCGACGCTCGCGCAGGCATCATCCAGGACGGTTATCCCGGGATGCTGACGTCCGTGCCGCAGCTGGACTACCCGCCGTTCGAGCTGACGCTGGAGACGCCGCAGAAGGCGCCCCTCCACCGGCAGGTCGACGCCGCCGCAGCTGCGTTGGAGACAATCCTCGCCGAATACCGTTACCTTCAGGCCGTCGCGCAGAACATCTGATCCGATCCGGCGCGACCCACGATGACATCACCGAGCACGGACCGACCGAAGACGACCGCCGCAGGCGTGCGGATGCTCCCCCGTGGGCGGCAGAACCCGCGTATCCGCTGATGGCGTTCAAACGATCCAGCCCGCTGCCCGGCTTCGGCCTGACGTTCGGCTACACGGTGACCTATCTCGCCCTGCTGGTGCTGATCCCGATGGGCGCGCTGTCGCTCCGCGTGGCCACGCACATGACGTGGGCGGAGTTCTGGAAACTCGCGACCGCGGACATCGCGGTGGCGACGTATCGCCTCACCTTCGGCGCATCGCTCGCCGCGGCGTTGCTGAACGCGGTCTTCGGCACGCTGCTCGCCTGGGTGCTCGCGCGCTACGAGTTCACCGGGCGCCGGTTGCTCGACGCGCTGGTGGATTTCCCGTTCGCGCTGCCCACGGCGGTCGCCGGTCTCACGCTCGCCGACCTCTTCTCGGGCAACGGCTGGCTCGGCCGGTTCCTGCTGCCGCTGGGGATCAAGGTCGCGTACACGTGGCTCGGCATCGTGGTCGCGCTCACCTTCGTCGGGCTGCCGTTCGTGGTCCGCACGCTCCAACCGGTGCTGGAGAACCTCGACCGGGAGACCGAGGAGGCCGCCGCCACGCTCGGCGCGGGGCGCCTGCGGACGTTCTTCTCCGTCATCGTGCCGACCCTGACGCCGGCGCTGCTGACAGGTTTCGCGCTGTCGTTCGCCCGGGCGATCGGCGAGTACGGCTCGGTCATCTTCATCTCCAGCAACAAGGTCTTCGAGGGCCAGATCACGCCGCTGCTCATCGTGCACCGGCTCGAAGAATACGATTACACGGGCGCGATGGCGCTGGCGGTGGTGATGCTCGTGTTCTCGTTCACCCTGCTCATCGGCATCAACGCCCTCGAGCGCTGGGCCTCGCGCTTCCAAGGGTAGTGGATAGGAGGAGAGTGGATGGTGGATGGAGATCGAGCCAAGCAAGCGACGACGCGAGAAACCGGGAAACAGACAACGAAAGGGACTATGTTCATCTTTGAACGGCTGGAGACATGGCATAAGGCGGTCGAGTTCGCCGACCTGGTGTATCGCACCACGAGATCATTCCCGGCGGATGAACGGTTCGGCCTGACGAACCAGATGCGGCGGGCGGCGGTCTCGGTTTCTTCGAACATCGCTGAAGGCAGCAGCCGTTTCTCCAAAACGGACTTCGCCCGCTTTTTGGAGATCGCGGCCGGCTCGTTGTTCGAGGTCGTGTCACAGGCGTTCATCGGCCGACGCCAAGGCTTCATCACGGAATCCGAGTTCCATCGGCTTTACACGGCTGCGGAAGAACAAGGAAAGATGCTCAGCGGCCTCCGAAGATCTCAGCTGGACCCGATCTGAACCGCGCACCGTTCCCGTTCTTCAATCCACAATCCACTCTCGTTCTATCCACTCCGCCGTGTCTTCAGTCGCCAGATCCCGTCTCGCCGCCACCGCGAAATCCCAGCGCGGTGCCGAGGAATCGCCCTTGGTGAAGTGGACGCTCATCACCATCGCGCTGCTCTTCGCCGGCACGTTCCTCGTGCTGCCGCTGGCCAACGTGTTCTACCAGGCGCTGAGCAAAGGCTTCGGCTCCTACTTCCGCGCGCTGGTCGAGCCGGACACCTTGGCGTCGATCCGGCTGACGCTGCTGGTGGCGGCGATCAGCGTGCCGTTGAACTGCTTCTTCGGCGTGGTCGCGGCCTGGGCGGTCGCCAAGTTCGATTTCAAGGGCAAGGCGCTGCTGCTGACGCTGATCGACCTCCCCTTCTCCGTCTCGCCGGTCGTTGCCGGCCTGATGTTCGTCGTTCTCTTCGGCCTCCAGGGCTATCTCGGCGAATGGCTCGACGAGCACGACATGAAGATCATCTTCAACGTCCCGGGGATCGTGCTGGCGACGCTGTTCATCACCTTCCCGTTCGTGGCGCGCGAGCTCATCCCGCTGATGCAGGCGCAGGGCAGCGACCAGGAACAGGCGGCGCTCACGCTGGGCGCGAACGGCTTCCAGACCTTCTGGTATGTCACGCTGCCGAGCGTGAAGTGGGGCCTGCTCTACGGCGTGATCCTCTGCAACGCCCGGGCGATGGGCGAGTTCGGCGCGGTGGCCGTCGTGAGCGGACGCGTGTCCGGCCTGAGCGAGACCATGCCGCTGCGCGTGGAGAAGCTGTACAACGAGTACAACGCCGCCGCCGCCTTCGGCGTGGCCAGCCTGCTCGCCCTGCTCGCGCTGCTCACCCTCGGCGTGAAGACCTGGCTGGAACACCGGCAGTCCTTGGAGATGGAGCGGTCGCAGGAGGTGGAGGAGCCGTCAGCAGTCAGCCGTCAGCCTTGAAAAGCCGATGCAGGATCTTCGTCAGCTCCCAGTGTGGCAGAAGGCGCATCAACCCGGCCTGCGGATCGATGCGCTCGCGGGCGCGATTCGGAAGCCTGAGCAGTCCGGCCTCACGAGCCGGATGCGGCGGGCCGCCGTGGCACAGATTTTCGATCTGCTGTACCGCCTATTTGTACCCGGGAGGGGACGGGGCGGGCCTCAACGTTGCGTGAGACGTAGCGTCGGCAGAATCCAGATCCGCGATACAATAGGGCGCGACTTGCTCTGTAGAAGAAATCGGTCTGGAAAAAAGGAGAACAGGAACGGAACGTCCACCGGTCCGG
>JANNAJ010000630.1:0-8704 GCA_031384285.1 Verrucomicrobiota bacterium | reverse complement strand
GCAGGAAGATACCACTGCGACATGTTGGATTTGAATGCCCCGATTTTCGTGGAGCAACGCAGAAAGCGAACTCAGTTTCGGGCACTCTTGGAAAGCCGACCAATCTACGCTCACGGCATCCAAGAGCACAACAAGACCGCGCTGTCGGTCGGCATGGACAATCTGCGGGACTTGGTCGAGAAGATGATTCCACCGATTCCACCGCCCCCAACGCCGGTCTCGAAGTGAGTCAGCGTCCGCCCTCGCCTCACTGCGCCGCCCGATCGCTCAGCGGTTCGGGACCGGATCACCAGTCCGTCTGCTCTTTGTAGCCCGACTTGAACCCGGTGTGGGCCGGGACCCGATCTGGCATTTCCTCCGGGATATGGTGACCTGGCGCATCCGGACACAGCCCCCCGGAGCGCCGGTATCATACGGGCGATATCTTCAACCCGGGCGAACCGGCCGCGAAGAAGGTCGGCACCGGCGTCATGGCCGACGCCATCACCGCCGCGGTCTGATCCGCGGTCGGAAGCGGCGGACGCGGCTGCCCGGTGGGCGCGCCCTCGGCCCGAGGGTGCGCTTGCCCGGCCGGGCCGGGGTCACTAGCTTCGGCGTGCTTGAAAAGAACCGCCCGCCCCGAGATCCCGCGCAAGACCATCTACCGGCTCTCGGTGTACCTGCGCTGCCTCCAGCGGCTCCGGGAGAACCACCTCCTGACGGTCAGCAGCGAAGCGCTCGCCCGGGCCGCGGGCGTGAAACCGACGCAGCTGCGCAAGGATCTCACCTACTTCGGGCAGTTCGGCACCCGCGGTCTCGGCTACGACGTCGACCAGCTCGCGAAGATGATCTCCGATCTGCTGGGCACGAACCGGCTCCAACCGGTCGTGCTCGTCGGTGTCGGCAACCTCGGCACCGCGCTGCTCAGCTACCGGGGTTTCGAGCAGGAAGGTTTCGAGATCGTCGGTGCGTTCGACCAGGACGCCAAACGCCCGCGCGACAAGATGCCGAAGACGCCCCTCTACGGCATGGAGCAGCTCGCCGGGATCATCCAGGACCGCACGGTGCGCATGGCCATCATCACCGTGCCGGCCGACGGCGCGCAAAGCGTGGCGAACCTTCTGGTCGAGCACGGCATCACAGGCATCCTCAATTTCTCTCCGGCCATGCTCGTCGTGCCCGAGCACGTGATGGTCAACAACGTGAACCTCGCCATCGAGCTCGAGAACCTCAGCTATTTCATCCAGGAATGACCCGGCGCCCCGGACCCGGGCGCTGCGCCTCGATTTTGGCAGTTCCCCCCGCTAGCGCTCCCCTGTCATCCTGCCCGGCTCCGGCATGGCTGACGTCCGCATCGAAGAACTGAAGGCTCTGTTGCCGCGCTGCATGACGCACGATTGGGTGCGTCTCGGCTCGCGGCTGGTCCGTCTCCTGCGCGACCGCCACCACGCGGACGCCCATGACGCCGTCGTCGAGCGGTTGCTGGCCCAGGCGCGACAATCTGCCGAGCTTCGCGAGTCCAGGCGGCTCAACGTGCCGACGGTCAGCTATCCGCCCGACCTCCCGATCACCGCGCGGAAGGACGACATCGTCGCCGCCATCCGCGCGAACCAGGTCGTCGTCATCGCCGGCGAGACCGGCTCGGGCAAGACGACCCAGATCCCCAAGATGTGCCTCGAGGCCGGGCTCGGCATCGAGGCGAAGATCGGCTGCACCCAGCCGCGCCGCGTCGCCGCGTTGTCCATCTCCCAGCGCATCTCCGAGGAGCTCCAGGTCCGCTGGGGCCGCGAGGTCGGCTGCCAGATCCGCTTCGACGACCGCTCCAGCCCGGAGACCTACATCAAGCTGATGACCGACGGCATCCTGCTCGCGGAGACGCAGGGCGATCCGGACCTGTCGGGCTACAACGCGATCATCATCGACGAGGCGCACGAGCGCAGCCTGAACATCGACTTCCTGCTCGGCTACCTGAAGGGCCTGCTCGCCCGCCGCGCCGACCTGAAGCTCATCGTCACCTCGGCGACCATCGACACCCAGGCCTTCTCGAAGCACTTCGGGGACGCGCCGATCATCGAGGTCTCGGGACGGATGTTCCCCGTCGACGTCCGCTATGCGCCGTTCGGTCATGCCCGAGGGCAGGACGGCGAAGAGGCGGAGGACGACGGCGACATCACCTTCATCGACGCCGCGGTCCGGGCGACCGAGCAGATCCTCTACGGCTCGGACGACGGCGACGTGCTGATCTTCATGCCGGGCGAGCGCGACATCCGCGAGACCGGTGACCAGCTGGAAGGCCGGTTCGGGGGCGACGTGGAGATCGTGCCGCTCTACGGCCGGCTCAGCGCGGGCGACCAGCAGCGCGTCTTCGCGCCGTCCTCGCGCCGCAAGGTCATCATCGCGACGAACATCGCCGAGACCTCGCTCACCATCCCGGGGATCCGCTACGTCATCGATTCCGGGCTCGCGCGCATGAGTCGCTACAACCCGCGCACGCGGACCAAGCGCCTGCCGGTCGAGCCCGTGTCGCAGAGCAGCGCGAACCAGCGCAAGGGCCGGGCCGGTCGCGTGAGCGACGGCGTGTGCATCCGGCTCTACGCGCAGGAAGATTTCGACGCGCGGCCCGCCTTCACCCAGCCGGAGATCCAGCGGGCCAACCTCGCCGAGGTCATCCTGCGGATGAAGGCCTTCCGCCTCGGCGACATCGAGACGTTCCCGTTCGTCAACCCGCCCACGCCCGCGGCGATCACCAGCGGCTTCATCCTGCTCCAGGAGCTCGGCGCGCTCGACGAGCACCGGGGGCTCACGCCGTTGGGGCAGGACCTCGCGCGCCTGCCGATCGACCCGACGCTCGGACGCATGCTGCTCCAGTCGCAGCAGGAGCACGCGACGCGCGAGCTCCTGATCATCGCCGCCGGTCTGAGCATCCAGGACCCGCGGGAGCGTCCGCTCGAGCAGCGCGCCGCCGCCGATGCCGCGCACAAGCGCTTCAGCGACCCGCGCTCGGATTTCCTCGCGCTGCTGAACATCTGGGACGCCGTCCACGACCAGTGGGAATCGCTCCGCACCCAGGGCGCGCGGCGGAAGTTCTGCAAGCAGCACTTCCTCTCCTACCTCCGCATGCGCGAGTGGCAGGACCTCCACGCGCAGCTCAGCGGCGCTCTCGGCGATATCGCCACGGTGAAGCTCAACGAGAGCAACGCGGCGTACGACGCCATCCACCGCTCCATACTCACGGGATTGCTCGGGCACGTCGCCTGCCGCGAGGAGCGCAACTTCTACAAGGCCGCAGGCAACCGTCAGGTCAACGTCTTCCCCGGATCGGCGCTGTTCGAGCGCGGCGAGAAGCCCGTCAAAGGCCGCGATGCCAAGCCGGCGAAAGAGACCGGCCCGAAGCCGAAGTCGTCGCAGCCGCCTTGGATCGTGGCCGGCGAGATCGTGGAGACGTCGCAGCTCTTCGCGCGGACCCTCGCCGGGATCGACCCGCTGTGGATCGTCCAGCTCGCGCCGCATTTCTGCCACATCCGGCCGCAGCAGCCGCATTGGAGCGCCAGCTCCGGCCGCGTGCTGGTCGAGGAGGTCATCTCGTTGCACGGGCTGGAGGTGCACCGGCGCAAGGTCGCCTACGGGAACCAGAACCCGAAGGAGGCGACCGCCATCTTCATCCGGTCCGCATTGGTCGAGGAAGACCTCTTCCCGCGGGCACCGCGCGGACGGGATGACGACGATGACGCCACCGGTCGCGGCGCCACACGCGTCCTCAACCGGGCCTCCGACTCCCGCGACGACGACGACCCGCGCCTCCCGGCCTTCCTCCGGCACAACCGCGCCATCCGCCAGAAGATCGAGACGTGGCAGACGCGCGTCCGCCGTGCGCGCCTGGGCGACCCGGACCAAGGGCTCTTCGATTTCTACGCCAAGCACATCGTGGACGTCTCGTCGGTCCACGAGCTGGACCGGCTGGTCGGCCGACATCCCGAGCCCGGTTTCTTGTGCGCGACCGAGGCCGACCTCGTGGGCGACGAACCGCTCGACTACGACGCCGACGCCTTCCCGGACGCCGTGCCGGTCGGCGGACAACCGGTGCCGCTCGCCTACGCCTACGCGCCGGGCGAGGAGTGGGACGGCGTCACCATCCAGCTCCCGCCGGAGCTCGTGCGCTCCGCGACGGCGTCGAGCCTGGAATGGTCCGTGCCCGGTCTGCGTTCCGAGCAGGTCGCCGAGCTGGTCCGCTCGCTGCCCGGCGCCCTGCGCCGCGCGTTGCAGCCCGTGCCGCCCAAGGTCGCGGAGATCGTCCGCGATTTCCGTCCTGACGGCCCGTCGCTGTTGCAGGAGCTCGGACGCTTCATCCGCGCGCGCTACGGCGTCGAGATCCCGAAGGACGCGTGGAAACCCGAGTCGATGCCGGCCCACCTGCGGCCGCGCTTCGAGATCGTCGGGCACGACAAGAGGTCCATCGCGACGGGACGCGACCTCGACCAGCTCCGCGCCAAGCTCGCGACCGCCGAGGTCAAGACGCCTCCGTCGGCCGGCTCGGACCCCGTGTGGAAGCGCGCCGTGCAGCAATGGGAGCGACCGGCGCTGACCGGCTGGACGTTCGGCGACCTGCCGGAGCGCATCACGCTCGGCGAGCACGGCGGACTCCCGCTCTACGCTTGGCCGGGGCTCCAGCTGGAGGACCACACGGTGAGCATCCGGCTCTTCCGAGGCCAGGACCTGGCGCGGCAGACGAGCCTTGCCGGGGTGCAGCGGTTGGTGGAACTCGCGATCCAGAAGGACCTCGCGTGGGTGCAGAAGGATCTGCGCGCCTTTTCGAAGCTGGAACCGCTCTATGCCGGGATCGGATCCGCCGACGAACTGCAGTCGACCGCGTCCGACAACATCCGCCGCCACGCCTTGCCGGGCGAACCGTTCCCGGTGCTGACCCAGGCGCGTTTCGACGCCGCGGTCGTCGAAGCCCGGGAACGGCTCCGCGGCGCCGCGCAACGGCTCATCGACCGGGTCGCCATCGTCCTGCCGCTGCGCCTGGAGATCCTGCGCCGTGTCGGGGCGTCCGGCGTCCCCGCGCCGACGACGGTCGCGCGGCCGAAGACGTTGAAGGACCTCAGCCTGCTCGGCGTGCCTACGCCGGTCGCGCGCCCGACGAACCCCCTGGCCGACGATCTGGCGGCGCTGATGCCCCCGAGGTTCCTCGCGACCACGTCGTTCGAGCGGCTCGACCATCTGCCGCGCTACCTCAAGGGACTTCTCACCCGGGCCGACCGCGCGAAGCTGAATCCGGCGAAGGACCAAGAACGTGTCCGCCAGGTCGCTCCGTACATGGAGGCGTTGCGCCGGCTCCAGACCGCTCCGGCGCGGAATGCCGAGGCGCAACGGCTGACCGACGAGTTCCGTTGGCTGGTCGAGGAGTACAAGATCTCCCTCTTCGCCCAAGAGCTCGGCACCGCGGTCCCGATCTCCGCCAAGCGGCTCGACGAACAACTGGAGCGGCTGCGCTGAAGCGGCCGGGAGGGCGGACATTTCTGTCCACCGCGTTCGACGTTCGTAGTTCAGCGAGAGCCTGACCCAAGAGTTCGTGGTGGTGGAGGTCGGCAGCTACTTCCGCCTTGTGGAAGTCCCCTGGGCGGGACGCGTCGAACAGTTGGGGCCGCGCGGCAGCGCGGACCCTACCCACGAGGGTAGGGACGGGCTGCCGCCCGTCCGTGGCTTCTCTCCGCGTCGGCGGCATCGGCAGCATGCCGCAACCCGTCGAGGTCCGCATCGGTCGCGGGCTTTTTGTTTGTTGGCCGTCCGGCGACGCGTTCTCCTGACGCCGTGCCCCGACGCGTCCTGCTCATCCGGAATCCTCGCTCCGCCGCGGCGCGTGATCAGAAGGCGCGACTGGGAGCGCTGGTCGGCCGCTTGGCGTCCGACGGTTCCAAGATCATCGAGCACCACACGACCGCGCGCGGCCACGCGATCCGGCTCGCTGCCGCGCACGGAGGGGGCTGCGATATCGTCCTCGCGGCGGGTGGCGACGGCACGGTCCACGAGGTCGCGTCGGGGCTGCTCGATGCGGGGCACGAGCGGCCGTTGGCGGTCGCTCCGTTCGGTACGGGCAACGATCTCGCGCGTCTGCTCGGGACGCACGATGATGACCAACTGGTCGCGGCGTTCGCGGCCGGGGCACCGGTCGCGATGGACACGATCACGGTGCGGTGCCGCGATGCGGCGGGACGCGAGGTCGTCCGGCACGCGCTGTTGTTCGCTGCGGTCGGGTTCGCCAGCGAACTGCTGCGCCAGACCACGCCCCGCGTCGTCCGGTGGGGTGGTCCGGCGCTCTGCTACTCGGTCGGCTTTTTCCGCGCGCTCTTCAGCTACCGGCCGCCGATGGTCACCGCCCGCATCGGCGACCTGGTCGAGCGCGGTCCGCTCTTCCACGTCTGCGCCGCCAACGCGCCGCACGCCGGCGGCGGTCTCATGAAGCTCGCGCCCGGCGCCCGGCTCGGCGACGGACGGCTGGAACTCTGCCTGATCCGGCAATCAGGTCCCCTCGAAGCGGCGTGGCAGTTCCCGCGGCTGCTGCGCGGGACGCACATCCATCATCCGAAGGTGCGCTGCTTCCAGGGCACGGACCTCGCGGTCGACACCGATCCACCGGCACCGGTGGCGGTGGACGGCGAGTTGGTCGGATCCACGCCGGCGACCTTCACGGTGAGGCCGGGCTCGCTCCGCGTCTTCGCACGGCGGTCGTTGGGTTAGACCGCGTCCGGCGGCCCTACTTCTTCCCGCGGAGCATCGGCCGCAGATAACGGCCGGTGTGCGAATCCTTCACCTGCGCGACCTGTTCGGGCGTGCCTTCGGCGACGATCCGCCCGCCGCCGGCCCCGCCTTCGGGCCCGAGGTCGATGACCCAGTCCGCCTCGGCGATGAGGTCGAGGTTGTGCTCGATCACGACCACGGTATGGCCGGCGTCGACGAGCCGTTGGACGACCTCGACCAGACGTCGCACGTCCTGCATGTGCAGGCCGATGGTCGGTTCCTCGAGGATGAAGAGATCACGCTTCGGCAGCGGGCGGCCCGGGGCCTTCGGCATGTCCATGCCGGCCTTCTCCGCGGCGGCGGCCTTCAGTCCGCCGAGCAGATGCGCGACGAGCTTGATGCGCTGGGCCTCGCCGCCGCTGAGCGTCGGGCTCGTCTGGCCGAGCCGAAGGTAGTCGAGGCCCGTGTCGTGCAGCGCCTCGAGCGGACGCACCAGTTTCCGGTGCGCGCCGAAGAAGGTGATCGCCTCGGCCACGCTCAGGTCGAGCACGTCCGCGATGGACCTGCCGTTCCACTTCACGTCGAGCGTCTCGGGGTTGAAGCGCCTGCCGCCGCAGGTCTCGCACCTCACGTGCGCCGTCGGCAGGAAGTTCATCTCCACCTTGGTGTGGCCCGCGCCCTCGCATTCCGGACAGCGGCCCTGCTTGGAGTTGAAGCTGAAACGGCTCGCGGAATAGCCGCGGATCTTCGATTCCGTCGCCGTGGCGAAGAGAGCGCGGATGTCGTCGAAGAAGCCCACGTACGTCGCCGGCGTGGAACGCGGCGTCCGGCCGATGGGCGATTGGTCGACCTCGTGGACGGCGTTGAGCGTCTCGAAGCCGGTGACGTGGCAGGCGCTTCCTTTATCTTTTGCCTTCTGCTTTTTGCCTTCGCCCTTCAGCGCCGCTTCCACCGCGGGGAACAGGCACTCCTTCACCAAGGTGCTCTTGCCCGATCCGCTCACGCCGGTGACCGCGATGAAGCGGCCGAGCGGGAAACGCACCGTGATGTCGGTCAGGTTGTGGGTCGTCGCGTGGTGCAGGGTCAGCCAGCCCGCCTTGGCCTTCGGGTCGGTCGCGCGCCTCGCGCCTCGCGCCGGCCGGCTTTGGGTCGCCTGCTCGCCCAACAGGCGTCCGGTGAGCGAGGCCGGATCCGCCAGCAGCTCGTCGAGCGTCCCCGAGGCGACGACACGTCCGCCGTTGACGCCGGCGCCGGGCCCGAGGTCGAGGATCCAATCGGCGCGGCGCATCGTCTCCTCGTCGTGCTCGACGACGACCAAGGAGTTGCCGCGCTCGCGCAGCTTGATCAGCGCGGCGAGCAACTGGTCGTTGTCGCGGGCGTGGAGGCCGACGGTCGGCTCGTCGAGCACGTAGAGCACGCCGCTCAGGTTCGAGCCGAGCTGCGCCGCGAGCCGGATGCGCTGGGCTTCGCCGCCGGACAGCGTGGTCACGCCGCGTCCGAGCTGGAGGTAGCCCAAGCCGACCTCGCCGAGGAACCGCAGCCGCTCACGGATCTCCGGCAAGATGTCGCGTGCGATCTCGGCCGCGCGGCCCTCGGGGCGGAGCGATCCCGCCCAGACGAGCGCTTGGTCGACCGACGACTGCGCCAGGGTGTCGATGGTCGGCGCGGACGGCTCCGCCCCGTGCTTGGCTCCGCCGGACCTTGGACCTTGGACCTTGGACCTTGGACTTTGGATATCGAGCCGCACCGCTCGCGCCTCGGGTTTGAGCCGCGCGCCGTGGCACTCGGGGCAGGCCTCGCGTTTGCCATCTTGCCAGCTCCACCAGCTCTCCTCGATCGAGTCGGCGTTGGCGCCGCGGTCCACGTCGGGCAGGTAGAAGAGCTCGCCGAAACCGCGGCACTTCGGGCACCAGCCCTGGCTCGAGTTGTAGCTGAAGTCCTTGGGGTCGAGCGGTGCGAAGGACCGCGCGCACTTCGGGCACGCGCG
>JANNAJ010000603.1:0-1877 GCA_031384285.1 Verrucomicrobiota bacterium | reverse complement strand
GTGTCCATCCGTGTTCAGCTATGGTTAACGAATCAGTTGGTCGGAAGCCTGCAAGCCTGCCCCACCGTCACTGCCGGTTCTTCCAATACTCCTTGAACGTCGTCTCGGCGATGGGCGGGAGGTCGCGGGTTTTGGTCCAGGCTTTGGCGGGATCGAGGAAGGTTCCCATGACCAGCCGGTGCAGTGGTCCGAACCAACGCGCGACGCTCTTGCCGGCGCCGTAGAGGCCAGGGCTGTTCATGGCCCAGGCGAAGAGTTTGAAGATCACCTTCTCCTGCGGATCGGCTTCTTTCTGGACGGAGTTGCGGCGGTTTTGCAGGAGGTGATGGTGGAGATTGATCTTCACCGGGCAGGCTTCGGTGCAGGCGCCGCAGAGGGACGAGGAGTAGGAGAGGTGTTTCCAGTTCTGCAATCCGCGCAGGTGCGGCGTGATGACGGAGCCGATGGGCCCGCTGTAGGTGGTGCCGTAGGTGTGGCCGCCGACGTTCTTGAAGATGGGGCAGACGTTGAGGCACGCGCCGCAACGGATGCAGTGGAGGGCGTCGCGCTGTTCGGGATCGGCGAGGAGTTCGGTGCGGCGGTTGTCGAGCAGGACGACGTGGTATTCTTCCGGGCCATCGGATTCGCCGGGCTGGCGCGGGCCGCCATACAGCGTGTTGTAGCAGGTGATCGGCTGGCCTGCGCCGGCGGTGGCCAGCATGGGCAGGAAGAGCGCGAGATCGGCCATGCGCGGCAGCACCTTCTCGATGCCGACGAGCGTGATCATCGTCTTCGGCAGCGCGGCGGTGAGGCGGGCGTTGCCCTCGTTCTCCGTGATGGAGATCATGCCCGTCTCGGCGATGGCGAAGTTCGCGCCGGTGATGCCCACGTCGGCCGTGATGTATTTCCGGCGGAGCGCGCGGCGGGCGATCATCGTCAGCTCTTCCGGCTCCCGGGTGGACGCGCTGCCGAGCTCCTTCTGGAACAGCTCGTTGATGTCGTCGCGCGTGAGGTGCATCGCCGGGAAGACGATGTGGTAGGGCGGCTCGTGGCGGAGCTGGACGATGAACTCGCCGAGGTCCGATTCGACCACCTCGTAGCCGGCCTTCTCCATCGCGTCGTTGAGATGGATCTCCTCGGCGGTCATCGCCTTGGACTTGATGATGGAGCGAGCGCCCTTCGACCGGATGATGCCGAGGATGATCTCGCGGGCCTCGGCGGCGTTGCCCGCCCAATGGACCCGGGTGCCGCGGGCCTCCATCTTGTCGGCGAACTCGGCGAGATAGGTGTCGAGGTGGTTGATGGCGTCCCACTTCGTCTCCGCGGCGGCCTGGCGGGCCGACTGCCAATCGTTGAAGGCGGCCTTCTTCCGGTCGCGCGCGGTCTCGTATTTGCGCAGCGCGGTCTGGATGAGCCCACGATGGCGCAGGTCGCGCGTGACGACGCGGGCCTGGGCCAAGAAATCTTGGACGTGCGTGGTCATCGTTGCGCGAGGATCTCGGCCAGATGGATGGTCTTGATCGGGCTGCCTTGGCGGCTGAGCAGGCCTTGCACGTGCATGAGGCAGCTCGAATCGTTCGAGACGATGTAGTCCGCGCCGGTCTCGGCCGCGCCGGCGCACTTCACCTCGCCCATCGCGGTGGAGATCATCGGGAACTTCGCGGAGAACGTCCCGCCGAAGCCGCAGCAGGTCTCGGCATCGGCCATCTCGACGAGCTCGAGGCCCTGCACCTTCTCCAGCAGCCGGCGCGGCGCGGTCTTGATGCCCAGCTCGCGCAGCCCGTGGCAGCCGTCGTGGAAGGTCACCTTAGCCGGGAACCGCGCCCCGAGATCGGTCACACCGAGCTTGTCGGCGAGGAAGCTGGAGAACTCCCAGACCTTCGGCGAGAGCGCCTTGG
>JANNAJ010000591.1:0-22581 GCA_031384285.1 Verrucomicrobiota bacterium | reverse complement strand
CGTCCCGGAGAACGCGGTCGAGGTCGTCGACCTCACCGCCCCGGAGCCGGACTACGCCGCGCTCGTCGAGAAGGTCTTCGCCGCCGGTTCGGTCGCGACCTGGTGACGCGACGAGGGAAGGATCCAGCGCGGTCCTTGCGGACGCTCTATCCCGGCAGCAACATCGTGCCGTCGCATGTCCAAGCCGTCCCCGTCCCTCCGGTCGCCGCTCGCGATCATCTTCCTCACGGTCTTCATCGATCTCGTCGGCTTCGGGATCGTGCTGCCGCTGTTGCCGACGTACGCCAAGAGCTTCGGCGCGAGCGGGCTCACCGTCGGCTGCATCATGGCCGCCTACTCGGCGATGCAGTTCCTCTTCGCCCCGGCCTGGGGCGCCTTGAGCGACCGCATCGGCCGCCGCCCGGTCCTGCTCGTGAGCACCGCCGGCGCATCGCTCAGCTACCTCCTCTTCGCTTTCGGTTCCTCGATGTCCGGACAAGCCGCCCTCTGGGTCATCCTCGCCTCGCGGATCTTCGCGGGCATCTGCGGGGCGAACCTCACCGTCGCCCAGGCCTACATCGCCGACATCACGCCGCCGGAGGACAGCGCGAAGCGGATGGGACTGATCGGGATGGCGTTCGGGCTCGGTTTCATCATCGGGCCGATGGTGGCGATCGGCGGGCAGTGGATGTTCGGCAAGACCGGGCCCGGATGGCTCGCCGCCGGCATCTGCGCGGCGAACTTCGCCGCCGCCGTCGTGCGGTTGCCGGAGAGCTGGAAGCCGGGCGCGTCGCCTCCGGTCCAGCGGACGCGGCTCGGCCAGGTCCGGCACGTGATGGAGTCGCCCTCGCTCGGGTTCCTCGTGTTGGTCTTCTTCTTGGCGACGTTCGGGTTCACCTGCTTCGAGAGCAACCTGTCGATCCTCGTCACCCACAACTACCAGCTCTCCGAGCACGAGGCGTTGAAGGTCGGCGCGGTGCTCTTCTCGTTCGCCGGCATCATCGGCGCCTTCGTGCAGGCGGGTCCGGTCGGCAAGCTGGTGAAGCGTCTCGGCGAACCGCGCCTGGTCGCCGGGAGCCTGCTGGTCTTCGCCACCGGTCTCCTGCCGATGCCGTGGCTGCACGGGACGGTGGCGCTCACGTGGGCCAACCTCTTCTCCGCGCACGGCGGCAGCTGGTGGCTGCTGCTGTTCTTCGTGGCGTTGATCGCCATCGGGTCCGGGCTGACGCGGCCGCCGCTCTTCGCGCTGCTGCAGAAGTCGGCGCCCGCTTCCGAACGCGGCCTGACCTTCGGCGTCGCGCAATCCGGCGCGAGTTTGGCGCGCATCATCGGGCCGGTCTTCGCCGGTTGGCTCTACGACCGGCATCCGAGCTGGCCGTACGTCAGCTGCGCCGCCATCGCGCTCGTCACCGGGGTGGTCGCATGGAAGCGGCTGGTCCGGAGCGACGCCGTGCCGATGCCTGCGCCGCGGCCGGCCTGACCGGCCGCGGTCCCCGTGCCCGGGTCAGCGCGACAACGCGACGAGGTGACGTTGCAGTCGCTCCGCCTCCGCCCGTTGCTTCTTCTCTTTGTGGAGCAGGTGCAGGTTCGCGATCATCCGCTGGAGCATGCGGCGGCTCGTGACCGGCACTAGATGGCTGTCGTCGTGCTCCACCGCGAGCGCCTCGATCCGGCGTTTGCAATCCGCCCGGTCGAGCAGTTTCCCACCGTTGAACGCGTCGATGTAGATCTCCTCCCGCGAGGTCTGGTAGCGGCAGAGGAAGTGGCCGGGCATGCCGATCCCGGCGACCGGCAGGCCCAGACGGCGTCCGACGAAAAGGTAGACCGCGCTCAAGGAGATGGGGATGCCGCGCCGCCGGTCCATGACGCGGTTCACGTAGCTGTTCGCCGGGTCGTAGTAGTCGTCCGAGTTCCCCCGGAATCCGAGCTCGACGAAGAGCACCTGGTTCAATGCCAGCAAGGTCTCCGCTCCCGATGCGCCCGCCCCGAGCGAATCGCGCACCCGGTCGGCCCACGCGTCGAGCTGCGCGCGGAACGCGCCCACGTTGATGTCGGGATACCGTGCGAGCGAGAACCGCCATACGCCGTCCTCGAGGTCGAACTGCTCGCCTTGGCCGAGCACGAACGCCATGAACTCGCTGTCGCGCAGCGCGGCCTCGCGCTGGTCGAGCAGCTCGCGGACTCGCGTCCGGACCGACGGCTCAGGATGCAGGCGGTGGCGGCCGAGGAAGCGGAACACCGGCTCGCCGCCGGCGACCAGCTTCGCCCGGATGGCGGACCGGACCTCGGGATCGTCGTCGCCGAGCAACGTCAGCATCGCCGAGAGCTGGGCGTCGGTGAACTGCACAGGGGCGCTGGCACGTCCGGGATCCACGGACCGAGAGTGGACCGATCCTCCGCCCAATCCATCCGGAAATGGTCGACGCCCCGACCTGATTCCGGGTCCTTTGCCCGGTCGTGCCGCCGGGTTTTTCGTTTTGCCTGGTGGCGATGACATGCTTGTTTGTCGGCCATGAAACTTTCCGAGCTCCGCCTGGGCATGGCCGTGATCCATCCGACCTACGGTTCCGGGACCGTGAAGGCCATCACCGAGCACGCCGCCGAGGTGCTGTTCATCGACGGCCGCAAACCCGTGGAACCCGAATCCAGCGGCCTGGTGCCCGCCGAAGCGCAGGCGAGCATCAACGGGTTGGCGCTTCCCCTCGCCGACCTCATCGAGCAGACCGTCGGGGCCCTCGCGGACCGTTTGGGGCTGGAGCGCCCCGATGCCAAGGTGAAGGACCTCGCCCCGAAATGGCGCGGCGGGAAGCTCGTGCTGCATCCCCACGACCCCACGCTTGCGACCAAAGAGATCGAGCTCGAGGTCTTCTTCCACAAGATCGTGATGGTCCGGAACAACCTCCGTGTCCTCGAGCAGAAGATCAATGCCAGCGAGACGCTGACCAGCGCCGACAAGTTCGACTGGCAGCAGTACATCACCCGCAGCTACGGCTCGCTGACGACGTTCAACCTCCTCTTCAAGGAGAAGGAAGAACAGTTCTGAACCCGCGCTGAAGACCGACCGGCGTCACCTCGCGTTCACATCCGCCAGCTCAGCCAGACCGAACCGAAGTCGTGCGTCTTGCGGTCGCCGACCGAGGTCTCCGGGCTCTGGCGTGCGTAGGTGAAGCCGAGGTCCACCGGACCGGACGTCACCGCAAAACCGACACGGCTCTCCAGTCCGAAGGGTTCCCTGTCGATGCTCGGTCCGGGTCTCCACAGGTTGCCGTCCAGGAACGTGTCCCTCGCGATGGCCCGGCCCTCGATCCCGGCGAACAGATGGACGCCGAACGGCCGGCTCGCGCCACCGCTCACGGGCAAGCCGGATTGGATCGTCGGCCGCCCGAGATCGTCGGGGAGATTCACGCCGATCCGCAACGTGGCACCGGCCGACGCCTGCGTGCGGGGCGTCCCGCCGGTCAGCGCGACGTGCGGCACCAGGTCCACCGCGCCGCCGTCACGATCGCCGGCCAGCGTCGCACGCCACGCGCGCGCATAGGTGAGGTCGGCGGTCGGTTCGTTGCGGAGCTGGTGCTCCCAGCCCATCCCTTGGCCGATGCTCAAGTTCCGATGGATGAAGTTCTGCGCCTCCCCGGCGAGCGCGCCCGGACCGACCCACCCCAGGCCCACGCGCAGCTCCTCCAGGACGTCGATGCCTCCGGCCGTCGTGCCGCGCCGTTGCAAGGCCGGCGCGCCGTAGATCCAACCGGCGTAGGGCCGGTCGCCCGGCTGGTAGGCCGGCGTATGGATGTCGACCGGCGTGAAGATCAGCTGGCCGGTGGCGAACGTGGCGCGCGCCCGCTCCGGCTCGAAGCCGATCGCGGGCAACCCTTCGCCGAACCACGCCAGCCAACCCGGCATGGATCCGGTCGCGTGCTCCGGGGCGAGGTAGGCGAACTGGAGCCCTTGCGTGTAGCTGTGGTCGGTCCCGGTCACCGAATCGTTCTCTTCCCACGCTTGGAACGTGTGCCCGGCGAGGCCTCCGGCTTCCTCGTCCCGTGCAAGGTCGACGGCACGCCCCTCGCGCGGCTCCGCGATCGCCCCGGCCGCGGATAGCGGGCCGCCGAAGCCGACGTTCACACCGAGGCTCACGAAAGGAGCGCCCGCGACATCCTCGTCGACCACGGTCTGGCGATGGTCGTCCCGGAGCCGTACGCTACCCGAGAAAAGCGTGCCGACCTGGAACGTCACCTTGGCCGATGGTGATGCCTGCCAGCCGATCCCCAGCGAGACCGGGATCGATTGGTCCCGCAGCACGCCGCCCGGGATGCTCGCATCGTCCGCGAGCCGGAACTCCCGCGTCTCATAGGCCAAGCGCAGGAACACCTGGAGCGGATCGCTGATCTGGTAGCTCAGACGCCCGGAAGGACCTTGCGTGTCCAACCGCCAACGGTGCGCGATCTGCCACTCGGCCCCGATCACCGGCAGCACGCGGACGACATCCTCCAAGCGCGTCGAGCCGGCCACGCCGAGCGTCAGCGCGAAGTTCCGCGAGAACTGCCGTCGCGCTCCCAGGAGCCCGCCAACCGACATCGACTCGGACGCCACTGCGTCGGGATCGCCGGCCGCGCCGAAGTTCACGCCGGCGACGAAGGCCCAGCGGTCGTCGTACAGATAGGTGAACGTGGGCGACAGTTTCAACTGGAACGCGTCGCGCAGCGGTCCGTCCGCGCCGGGCAGCAGCTTCCCGAAGTGGGAGAACCGGTAGTGCGAATGCTCGACGCCCGCGCCCAGGCCGAACCGCCACCGCGGCGACAGCACCCACTTCGCACCGAGATCGAGCGAGACCCGCGGCGCCCGGAGATCCGCGTCCGTGTCGCCGATCTTGCCGCGAGCCGGCACCACGAAGCCCGGTTCGACGCTGGACTGCGCCGGCAGAAATCCGGCCAAGGCCGGGACAGCGGCGACCACCGTCAGGAACCCGGCGCACATGGAGCGCGAAAACATCGCCGGAATTAAAGTGGGGCTCCGTCGTTTTGCAACCGGAGTCATCGGATACCTGGGCGACATCCTTGCCCCTTGGGATTACTACTTGAATCCGGTGCAGTTTCCCGGCCCTTTTACCGGATCAAAACTGATCGAATGCGAGTGCTCGTCGCCGAGGACAACATGGTCAACCGTGAGCTGGCCCGACATCTGTTGGCCCAGCTCGGGCACGACGTCGTGATGGCCACCGACGGGAACGAGGTGCTGGCGCGCCTCGAAGAACAACCCTGCGACCTCATCCTGATGGATCTATGGATGCCGAACCTCGACGGTATCGCTGCCTGCGAACGGATCCGGGCTTCCGAGAAAGGGACCGGCCGGCGGACGCCGATCATCGCGCTCACCGCCCACGCCATCAAAGGCGACCGCGAGGCCTGTATCGCCGCGGGCATGGACGACTATCTCGTCAAACCGGTCCGCCAGCCTGCGTTGGCCAAGGCGATCACCCGGATCGTCTCCGCCGGCACGCCGCCCGCTCCCGACACCCCGCCGGAGCGCCGGGCCTGGCTCGACCCATGGGATGGCGTGGACTCGGAACTCCTCCGCAAGCTCGCGCCGTTGATGCTGGAGTCCACGGCTGCGTCGTTGAAGGCCTTGCAAAGCGCGTTCGGGGCGCGGGATTGGATGAAGATCGAGCGTGAGGCGCACACGCTCAAAGGCAGCCTGGGGCTCTTCCACGCTCCAAGGGTGGTGGTCACGACCAAGACCTTGGAGACGGCTGCGCGACTCAAGGACGACACGAGGACCCTGGCTCTGTTGGGCGATCTCGCCATCGAGCTGGCGGCCGTGCAGGCCGAGGTGCGGGAACGGTGCGGGATGCCTTGAACCGGGACCGCCCGGTTCCGGTCAACCCGCCGTCCTCGCGTCGGCCGCGGTCGGGACCGGATGCCAACGGTCCAGCGTCATCTGGAGTCGTTCGGCACGGAGGGGCTTCTCCAGATAGTCGTCCATGCCCGCGGCGATGCAGGCTTCCCGGTCTCCGGCTGGCGATCCAGCGGTGAGGGCGATGATCGCCGCTCCGAGCGACGCCCCCGGGTCCCGGCGGAGTTCGCGGGTCGCCGAGAGACCGTCCATCTCAGGCATCTGGCAATCCATGAAGATGATCCGGAACCTCTTCGACCGGGCGGCGGCCACGGCCTCCCTTCCGTTTTTGGCGACCTGGACGCGGCATCCGGAGCGCTCCAACAGGTAGGCCACGACCAATGCGCTGGTGCTGTCGTCCTCGGCCAGCAGCACATCGGGGCCGGCGGGGACCGCCCCGGCCAAGGCATCCGCGGAAGGGCCGCCGATCCGTACGACCCTTCCGCGTTTGTCCAAGGCTTGGCGCACCGCCGCTCCGACCGAGTCCGGGGCGGCGATCGGGCGCGCCAGCGTCGAGTCGCAGGAACCCTCGAAGAAACCGGAAACGGTCGTCCGACGGTGCAGCGCGACCAGTGCCGGGACCGGCCACGTGCCTCCTTGGCGGACCTCGCGGAAGAACCGGGCGAGCGCGCTGTCGGCGACCGCGACGTCCACGATGACGAGTTCCCAGGGGCGGCCCGCCCGGGCCGCGCCTGCGAGTTCATCGAGCGCGGACCCGAGGTCGGTCCCGCCGGACCGGCAACCCCAGTGCGTCAACTGGCGGGCAAGCACGTCGCGGCCGGGACCGGACAGGTTGACCAGCAGCACGCGCAGGCCTTCGAGGTCCAAAGGCGGGGTGCCCGATGGCATCGCGGTCCCCGGGGCCAGCGGCAGGGTTGCCCAGAAGGTCGAGCCGACGTCGGGCGTGCTCTCCAGCCCGACCTGTCCGCCCATCAGCTCGATCAATTGCTTCGAGATCGCGAGCCCGAGGCCGGTGCCGCCCTGGCTCCGCGTCGCTGCCGACTCGATCTGCGAGAACCGCTGGAACAACAGCGACCGCTTGTCGTCCGAGATGCCCGGCCCGCTGTCGGTGACGGCGATGCGCAGTGTGCCGTCGATCCGTTCCACCTCGATCGCCACGTGGCCTTCCGCGGTGAACTTCACCGCGTTGCCGACCAGGTTCATCAGCACCTGCCGCACGCGCGAAGGATCGCCGATGATCTCCTCCGGCACGCCCGCTCCGAACATCATGGTGAGCTCGATGCCCTTCTCGTCCGCCCGGGCCGACATCAGCTCCGCGACCTCGGCCACGATGTCCTCGATGCGGAACGGCTCGTGCAGCAACTCCAGGCGACCGGCCTCGATCTTCGAGAAATCCAGGATGTCGTTGATGATGGTGAGCAGCGATTCACCGGATTGCTTGATGGTCTCCGCGAAGCGGTGCTGGCCGGGCGGAAGGCTCCCGTCGAGCAGGAGGTCGGTGAATCCGATCACCCCGTTCAGCGGCGTGCGGATCTCGTGGCTCATCATCGCCAGGAACTCCGTCTTCGCGCGGTTGGCCGATTCGGCCGCTTCCTTTGCCCGGATGAGCTCCGATTGCGCTTCCTTCTCCGCGGAGACATCCGTGAACGACACGACCACGCGGCGGGCCTTCCCGGCGGAGGTGAACTCGGCCGGCACGGCGTTGACCACGAGCCAGACCACGTCGCCGCCGGGACGCCGCATGCCGAGGGTCACCTCGAGGACGGGACGGCCGGTGCGGAAGACCTGCCCGACCACGAAGTCGGCCGGCTGGTCCACCGGTCCGCCGCCGTGGATGAGCTGCCGCAAGGCGCCGTCCAAGCGGCGTGCCCTGACCTCCTCCGGCGTCAGTCCGAGGATCCGGACGGCGCTGTCGTTCACGGTTGAGAACCTCCCGTCGTCCTCGATCATCATCACGCCTTCCGAAAGCGCGGCGACGACCGCGCGGTGCCGTTCCTCGCTTTGTCGCACCGCGGACTCGGCCCGGGACCGGTCCACCGCGACGCTGACCAGCGCGGAGGCCTGCGCGAGCAGCGCCAGGTCTCCCGGCTTCGGCACGGCCTTCTCGCGGTGGTAACAAGCGAACGATCCGAGCGATGCCCCGCTGTTGGAGAAGATGGGGAACGACCAGCAGGAGCGGAGTCCGTGCCGGGCCGCCAGGCCGCGGAACTTCCCTTCCCATAGCGGGCTCGTGGCGATGTCGTCCACGATGACGGGCTCTCGCCGGAAGACGGCCGTGCCGCAGCTGCCGGCCCCCTCGACGCACCGCAGCCCGTCGACCGCCCGGTTGTAGTCGTCGGGCAGCGACGGTCCTGCGGTGGTGCGCAACGTGACGCCGTCCGCTTCGAGCAGGAGCACCGAGCAGATCTGGTCCGGGCAGGACCGCTCCAGATGGTGCACCAGCTCCGTGAGCACGACCTCGATGGGTTCCCCCTTGGCGATGAGCTCGAGCACCCGGTGCTGTCCGTCGCGCTGGGCCTCGGCCCGGCGGCGGGCGGTGATGTCCCGGCCGAAGATCTCCAGCTCCCGGGGCTCGCCGTCGCGCTGCACCAAGCGGGTGGTGACCTCGATGCTCAGGTGCTCCTGGCCAGCGGCGACGACGTCCACGATGAGCGATTGGTCCTCCACCTTCGCGGTGCGCCGGATGCGCTCCAGCTGCTCGGCGACCGCCGCCCGGTGGTGCGGCGCGATGAAGGATCCCAACCGGCTCCGCTGCGCCTCTTCCAACGTCATCCCCATGGCGCGGAGAGCCGACAGGTTGGCGGTGCTGATGCGACCGTCGAGTCGCACCGTGAGGATCAGGTCGACCGCGTTCTGGGTCAGGTCGTGGAATCTTTGCTCCATCGCCCGTTCCTTCTCGAGCTGCGCCCGCAGGACGAGCGTCTGGGCGGCGACGCGCCGCCGCAGCTGCCCCGTCCAGACCACCGACCCGATCACGACGAGCGCCAGCACCCCCGACAAGACGAGCGCACGGTCCGAAGTCCACCACGGTCCGTAGGTCACCACGCGGACATCGGCCGGCGTTCCTGCCCAGACCACCATGTCCATGACGTCGGCGTGGAGGAAGGCCTTGAGCCTCCTGATATCCGCGCTTCCCGTCACCGCGAGGATGCTTTTTGGCCGGAAGCCAGCGAAGAAGGCCACGCCATTCGTCATTTGCGGCAACATCGCCTCGAAAGTCCGCCCTTGGTCGTCCTTGAGCAGCGCCGCCTCCTCGGTGCCGTGTCGCAGCCAACCGACGAGCTCGCCCTCCACCGTCACGCGCATGGCGTCCCCGGGCAGGTCGACGGCGGAATCGAACCGGCGCGGCGGCGGCAACGTGCCGGTCCCCAACCGCTTCAGCACCGCGTGGTCGAGCAACGGGCTCAGTTTGCCGGCTTTCGGGAACCCGACCGCCTCGACCTGGTCGCCGACCGCGACCGGAGGGCGTTGGCCTGCCTTGATCCGCAGCGCATGGGTGCCGTCCTGGATGCAGACGGTCCCGTCGTCCCGCCGCGAGACCACCACGCCCCGCACGCGGGCCCGGTCCGGGTAGATGCGCAGGGGATCGAACGACATGACTTTGTCCAGAGCCCGGAGCGGCAGGTCCCCGACCAGTTCCGCGGCACGCTCCACATGCACCGAGGACAAACCGGGCACGCAGACCATGAAGCCGAGGACCTGCTCGGCGTCGTTGAAGACCGTGCTGCAGACGCCGGTCAACGACACCGAGGCACCCACCCAATCGGTAGGCACGCGATCGTTCATCGCCGCCGGAAACAAGGCCTCGAATTCCCCGGTCGGCCCGTCGAGCTTCAACACCCGATGGCCGTCCCGTTCGAGCTCTTCGGTGACCACGCCGGCCAGCTCCACCCATTGGCTGTCTTCTTGGCCGTTCCGGATCCTGGGCCCCTCAGGTTTCAGCGGCCTCGGCAGATCGCCGGGGCCGAGCGGTTCCGCGGTGCGCACCAAGAGCACCGGAGCGAACAGCCCGCGGATCACCCGGCCCTCGATCCGCAGGCGCTCCGCGGGCCGCGCGGCGAACTCGACGTTGGTCGCTCGGGTGAAGAACATGCCGGCCGTCCCGTCGTGGATGAACGTCAAGAACCACGGGTCGTCCGCGAAGGTCACCACGCCCTCCAGCCGGAACGGGACGATGCGTCCGTCGACATCGTCCTGGGTCAGGCGGCGGGCCGCGGCGACGTCGGTGACGACGAGCGGCACCGGGTCGGCAGCGCGTGCGACAAGGCACAGCACCGTGAGCCAGACCGACAGCGAGGCCCGGAGCCCGCCCGAGAGTTTCATCGGGAATTCTCCTACCGTGCCGGGGCGCTATCGGAAAGAACTAAAAGCAAGTAGGAGGCCTGCGGAGCAAAAGTTTGCGCGCCCCGACGGACGGGACCAGCTTCGCTCGCGTGCCATCGGCCCCGTTCCGCATCGGCTCCGTGCCCTATCTCAACGCCGTCCCGCTCACCGCGGGGATCGAGCACGGATGCGTCTTCCTCCCGCCCTCCCGGCTGGCTGTCGAACTCCATGAGGGTCGGCTGGACGCCGCGCTCGTGAGCGTCACCGAGGTTTTGTTCCACGACGGCCTCGAAGTGCTCGACGGCGCGGCCATCGCCTCGCGCGGACCGGTCGCCAGCGTCTTCCTCGCGCATCGGGAGCCGCTCGGGCAGATGCGCACGGTCTTCCTCGACCCGGCGAGCTGCACCAGCGTCAACCTGCTCCGGGTGCTGCTCGCGGAACGTGGCCTGGCACCGGAGTTCCGCCTGCTCGCCGACACGGCGGATGCCGCGCGGCACGACAACGTCCTCCTCATCGGCAACCCCGCCATCGCCTTCCGCCGCGCACCGCACGACCACGCGCTCTGGGACCTCGGCGAAGCCTGGGACCAGCTCACGGGCCTGCCGTTCGTCTACGCCGTCTGGGCGCTCCGCCGCGGCGCCCCGGCGGAACTGCGCGCCCGCCTGCTCATGGCGAAAGCCGCAGGGATGGCCGCCATCCCGCGCACCGTCGCGGAGCGGACGGAGTACGACGCGGACTTCCGTCGCGCCTACCTCGGAGGCCACATCCGCTACGACCTCGGCGACGCGGAGAAGGCGGGGCTCGAGCGGTTCGTGGAACTGCTCGTCCGGCACAGCGGCCGCCCGGTCTTCCCTCCCCGTTTCGTGGCCTGAACCTCGTCCGACAGCTCTCGACCGGCCGCGTCCTCCAAGCTTGCGGTCCTTATCGCGATATGTGGAGGCAGACAACCGGCGGAGAGCGACCGCGGACCGAAGGAAAACCGGTCGGACAGGTCGGTCGCGACCCTTCGTCCGCCGTGCTGGAAAGCGACGCGCTCGCGGAGTTCTTGGGAGTCGGTGGCCCGTCTTTGCATGACGGAGCACGGACCCCGAGGTCGCCCCGACGCCGTTGTCCGCGTGTCGTTGCCGATGGTCGGTATGGCGTCCCATCCCTGGATCTGTCAGGCTGGCTTCGCCGCACACATCATGTCCGCACCGCTCCGCCCTCTCGATTGGTCGCTTCCGTTCGGCGACCCCGTTGCCCAACTCTCATGGTCGCCCGACGGCTCGCGCCTCGGTGCGGGCGGTGTGGACGGCCGGGCGGCCATCCTCGATGCCCGCGACGGGCGGGTGCTGCACGGCTTCATCGCGCATGAGGGCGGATTGTTCCGCGCGGCGTTCTCGCCGACGGAGGATCTTTTCGCGACTTCGGGCCAAGACGGCCGGGCCAAGCTCTGGGATCCGCTGACCGGCACGCAACTCCATTCGCTGGAGGGCGGCGCGGCATGGGTCGAGCAGCTCGCGTGGTCGCCCCGCGGCGGATGGGTCGCCGTCGGCGCCGGGCGGAAGCTCCATCTGTGGCATCCCGCGCGCGGGGTCGTCCACGTGTCGGCCGCCCATCGGAGCACGGTGGCCGCCTTGGCATGGCGTCCGGATGGATCGCGCGTCGCCGCGGCGTGCTATTCCGGAGCGGAGGTCTGGGACGCCGAAGCCGGCACGCACGTGGAGACGCTGCCGTGGAAGACGTCGCTGATCTCGTTGGCTTGGTCCCCGGACGGCCGCTGGGTGGTCGGCGGCACGCAGGAGCAGAGCATACAGATCTGGGAACTCCCGTTCCATCCCGGCGACGAGCTCGCCATGTCCGGCTACGCGACCAAGGTGCGCGAACTGGCATGGCATCCCAGCGGGCGCTATCTCGCCACCGGCGGCGGCGAGCCGATCATGGTGTGGGATTGCGCGGGCAAGGGACCTGCCGGAAGCACGCCGAGGATCCTGGAGGGGCACGCAGGGCTGGTGACGGCGCTCGATTACCAGCGCACCGGGCATCTGCTCGCGAGCGGCGCGCAGGACGGCTCCGTGTTGATCTGGAACGCCGGGAAGTCGAGCACCGCCCTGCGCCGGTTCCAAGCCGGCGACCCGGTCACCGAGGTCCGGTGGTCGCCGGACGGCAAGCGCGTCGCCATCGGTTGCCGCGACGGCACCATCGCCGTCGGCCAAGCACCGGTCTGAACGCAGGCCCTCCGTCCGGGACCGGTTTCCCGAATCCACCAAGATCGGCGACGGGAACGTCCGGTCACCGGTGGCGCTTCCACCGCTGCCTCCATCCGCATCGCGCCTGATCCATGCCGGCACAAGAAAGCCGCCGGAGGTCCGGCGGCTCTGTCGCTGCGATCCGCGGCGGGACCAATTAGTAGCCGTACTGGCCCCGGCCGGTCTTGGCGTCCACGTAGCCGGTCCGCTCGCGATACCACGCGAAATCCAGTTTACCCGTTCCATCGAAGTTCACGGTGGTCGGGTACTGGTATTTCACGCCGTACTTCGACGAGCGGCTGAGCCAGCGCTTGATCTCCGAATGGCCGTCGGCGAAGGAGAAGCCGCACGCGCCGTTGTGATAGGAGGCGACGATGTCCTGCCAGGCGCCGGCGTCACCGCTGTTGATGAAGAAGCCGTCGTTGATGGAATCGGGGTGCTCATCGACGAAGAGCCAGGTCTTGGAGGGGCTGGGCACGCTGGCTTGCTTGAGGAACTGGAGCTTGTCCTGGAAGCCCCAGTTGACGCCGCGGGCGGTCGGATCGTTCGGGTCGGAGGTGTCGAAGCGCCCGAAGAAGGCGTTCATCGACAGGCTGCGGTTGCGCTGGGGGTAGCCGGCCTTGCGCTGCTGCTGGCTGAGAAAGTTGTCGGCCGGGCATTTGTACACGCCCACGCCGCCGCCGGTGTATTTACCGAGCACGCCGTTCACCACCCAATCCTTGTTGGTGACGCTGGCTTCGGCGGATTTCCCGCCGCCGGCGCCCCAGGTCATGACGTTGTTGACCCAGTTGTCGAACTTGCCGTTGGCGATCGTCTTCACCGTCTCGGAGACGCCGAAGTTGTTCGCGACGCGGTCCTGGAAATCACCGGAGTAGAGGTGCCAACCCAAGGTGAGCTGCTTGGAGTTGTTCAGGCACTGGATGCCTTGGGCCTTGCTCTTCGCCTTGCTGAGCGCCGGAAGGAGCATGCCTGCGAGGATCGCGATGATGGCGATGACCACCAGCAGCTCGATCAAGGTGAATCCAGAAGACCGAGCCGACCGGCGACGTGTGTTCTCCATGATGGACGGGAAGTTCATAGGACTAAGGAAGTGTTTGTATCTGCCCACACTGTCCACCGAGGCCTTGAAGAACGCAAGCGTCGCGGACGGACCGCACGGCACCGCGGGTCATCGGGTCACCAATCCACCGCGACGCTCAAGGTCGCGCCGAAGCGGTTCTTGTAGAAGAGCTGCCGGTTCTTCGCCCCGAACTCGTGGACGAGCTTGGTGATCTTCACGTCGAAGCAGCAGTACTCGGCGATCTCCGCCATCTTGCCCTCCTTGAACCACTCCAGCGCCTGGAGACCTTCGCTCGTCTTGTTCAGCCCGAAGGTCGCCTCAGCGATGGAATCGAGGCCGAGCCGGTGGCCCAGCTTCTCCTTGAGCACGACGAGCATGTCCAAGGTCGGGAGCTGCGACAGGTCCATCACGGTGTAGCCGTGCAGCACCTCGTAGTCGAAACGAAGATGGTTGAAGCCGACCACGAGGTCCGCGCGTTGGAGCTCCCTGAGCAGGTCGTCGACCTGCGGCTCGCCGTAGACCTTGTAGGTGCCGCGCACGGTCGAATAGGTCACGCCGAGGCTCATCCGCATGTCGCGGATCTTGTCCCATCCGCCGACCTCTTCGGCCGACTTCTGGGTCTCCAGGTCGAAGTACACGATGTTCTTCACGGCGCCCGAATCTGCCGGCCCGGCCGCGCCGATGACGAGAGGGAACTGCGCCCGCCCTTCCTGCCCGCCGCGGCCGGGGCGGCCGGGACAAGTTGGTCCGCGACAAATCCGCGGCTTTCGGGCACCAACTCCGCATCCCTTCATGAGATCCCGTCCCACGCTCCGCCTGTTGTCGCTGGCCCTCCTCTCGCTGCGGTTGGCCGTCCCCGCCGCCGCCCATGCGCTTCCGCGCAGCGCGCCCGAGGCGCAAGGCGTCTCGTCCGCGGGGGTCCTCGCGTTCGTCGAGGCGGCGGACCGCACGGTCGATTCGCTGCACAGCGTCATGGTCCTGCGCCACGGCCAGGTCGTCGCCGAAGGCTGGTGGACGCCCTACGATGCGTCGACGCGTCATGAGTTGTATTCGTTGAGCAAGAGCTTCACCTCGACGGCCGTCGGTTTGGCCGTGGCCGAAGGCCGTCTGAGCATCGATGATCCGGTGCTGAAGTTCTTCCCGGAGGACGCGCCGAAATCGCCGGACGCCAACCTCAGATCCATGCGCGTCCGCGACCTGCTCCGCATGGCGACGGGCCACCAGGACGAGCCGCCGACGGCCGCGGACAAGATCTCCGCCCGATCCTTCCTCGCGCAGCCGGTCCCGCACAAACCGGGCTCGCACTTCAAGTACAACACCGCGGCGACCTTCATGCAGTCGGCCATCGTCCAGAAGGTCACCGGCCAGACCGTCAGGGACTATCTCCAGCCCCGGCTCTTCGCGCCGCTCGGCATCGAGGACCCGGTCTGGAACTCCAGCTTCCAGGGCATCTCGCTCGGCGGCTACGGCCTCAACGTTCGCACCGAGGACATCGCGCGCTTCGGCCAGCTGTATCTCCAGAAAGGCCGATGGGAAGGCCGCCAGCTGGTGCCCGCCGCGTGGGTCGAGCAGGCCACGGCGTTGCAGGTCGCGAACGGCAGCAACCCGCGGAGCGATTGGGACCAGGGCTACGGCTACCAGTTCTGGCGCTCGCGCAACGGCGCCTACCGCGGCGACGGCGCGTTCGGGCAGTACTGCATCGTCATGCCGGCGCAGGACGCCGTGGTCGCCATCACCAGCGGGGTGAAGGACATGCAGGCCGTGCTCGATCTCGTCTGGGACAAGCTGCTCCCCGCGATGCAGGCCAAGAAGCTTCCTGCCGACCGCGCAGCCCGGCAAAAGCTCGCCTCGGCCCTCGGCCATCTCGTGCTGCCGACCGCAAAAGGCGCGGCGACCTCGCCGATCGCTTCGAAGGTTGCCGGCAAACGGTTCGTCTTCCCGGCGAACGACCAGAAACTCCAATCGCTGACGTTCGACGGTGCCGGCGCGCTGGTGATGCGCTTCGATGGAGCGGACCAACGCCTGGCCTTCAGCCATGGCGGCTGGACCAAAGGCCGCGCAGCGTTCGGCACCTTTCCGGTCGGATCCGTCGCGGTGAGCGGCGCGTGGGCGGCCGAAGACGTGTTCACGGCGAAGGTCTGCTTCAACGAGACGCCTTTCGTGATCACGCTCACGCTGCGCTTCAACGGCGATTCGGTGGAGGTCGACCAGGAGACCAACGTCGGCTTCGGTTCGACCCGGCGTCCGCATCTCGTCGGCCGCGTGGAGTGACGCACCCGGTCCCGCTCGCCTGGGAAAAAACCGGCTTCCATTTCAGAGGGCGGCGCCTAGCGTCGGCTTCTGATTTTTCCGAGAACTTGAACCGAACATCTCATGGCTGCTGACAATTCCGTCGTCGCGAAGGTCGAACTTCCGCCCCTCAAGCCCCAGAAGCTGAAGTCGAAGCTCGCCGGCACCCCGGCCGGCGCCCCCAGGTATCCCGTCGTCGTCAAGAACGCCGCGGGTGCCGATGTGACCTTGGGCTCGCCGGTCGCGACCCGCGCGCTCGTGGCGCTCATGGATGTCCACGCCGTCAACGGCGGCGCGGCCTGCCATTGGGGCGGGCCCGCGGCCTTCGCGGAGGTGAACGCGGCCATCCACGGCGTGATGTTCGCCACCACGGGCCGCCCGTGGCACGAGGCCTACAATTTCGTCAACGACGCCGGCCACGCCGAGAACGGCATCTACGCGCTCCGCGCGAACCACGGCTTCGACGGCATGACCTTCGAGGACCTCAAAGGATTCCGCTCGATCAAGTCCAAGCTCACCGGCCACGGCGAATCGCACCTCAACCCCGAGGGCGTGCTCCTGTCGAACGGTCCGCTCGGCTCCGCGCTGCCGCAGGCCCAGGGCTTGGCGATCGGCGACAAGCTGGCGGCCAACGACCGGGTCACCATCGTCACCGTCTCCGACGGCGCGTCGATGGAGGGCGAGGCCAAGGAAGCCTTCGCCGCCATCCCCGGCCTCGCCGCCAAGGGCCGCGTCAACCCGTTCGTGATGATCGTCTCGGACAACGACACCAAGCTCTCCGGCCGCATCTCCAAGGATTCGTTCTCGATGCAGCCGAGTCTGGAGGCGCTGAGCGTGCTCGGATGGGACGTCCGCAAGGTCGAGCACGGCCACGATCTCCAGGCCGTCTACCTCGCGGTGGAGAAGGCCGTCGCCGATGCGAAGGCCGCGCCGGCGAAACCGGTCGCGATCTGGCTCAAGACCATCAAGGGCTACGGCGTCAAGAGCACGATGGAGAACGCGGCCGGCGGCCACGGCTTCCCGCTCGCCAACGGCGAGAAGATCGTCGGGTTCGTCGACGAGATCTGCTCCGGCCACACGCCCGACGAGCTCAAGCAGTGGGCGCTCGCGCTGCGCAAGGATTGGGAGCAGAAGGAGGAGGCCAAGAAGGCCAAGGCCGCCGCTGCCGCTGCCAACCCGGTCCCCGCGGCCCCCTCCGTGAAGAAGGACAAGGTCCAGGCCGGTCTCGCGGCCGGTGCGATCAAGGCCGCGATGGAGGGCTATCCCGTGTATTCCGTGTCGTGCGACGTGCAGGGCTCGACCGGCATCAGCACCTTCCAGAAGGCGACCGGCAACTTCATCGAGGTCGGCATCGCGGAATCGAACATGGTCTCGACCGCGGCGGGCCTCTCCAAGGTCGGCTTCATCCCCATCGTGGACACCTTCGGCCAGTTCGGTGTGACCAAGGGCAATCTTCCGCTCACGATGGCGGCGCTCTCGCAGGCGCCGGTGATCGCGATGTTCTCGCACGTCGGCTTCCAGGACGCGGCGGACGGCGCCAGCCACGAGGCGACGACTTACTTCTCCGCGGTGAGCTCGATCCCGCACACGGTCGTCATCGCTCCGAGCTGCGCCGACGAGGCGGAGGCGTTCATGTACCAAGCCATCCGCCACATCGGCGACGAGCGCGCGGCCGGCCACCACGGTGAATCGGTCATCTTCTTCGTCGGCCGCGAGACGTATCCGGTGAAGTGGGTCGAAGGCTCCGACTACGCTTGGGGCAAGGCGCAGGTCATCCAAGAAGGCACCGATGTCGTCCTGGTCGGCTCCGGCGTGCTCTTCAACAAGGCGCTCGAAGCCGCGAAGATCCTCGCCGCCCAAGGCAAGTCGGCCACGGTGATCAACAACCCGTTCATCAACCGTGTGGACGTGGCGACCATCGGGGCGGCGGTCGCGAAGTGCGGCGGCCGGTTGGTGACGATCGAGGACCATCAGGTCATCGGCGGCATGGGCGCCCAGGTCTCGCACGCGTTGAGCAACGCCGGCATCGCCCACCGGGTGAAGTCGCTGGGCATCCCCGGTGAGTTCGGCCAGAGCGCCTATCTCGCGGAAGAGCTCTACGCGAAGTACGGCCTCACCGGCCCGAAGATGGCCGAAGCCGCGCTCGTGCTGATCGGCTGATCGGCTTGGCCTGCCGCGCGCCCTGGACGGCGCGCGGCGGCCACTTCCCCTGCCGGCGTCGCGGCACCTGCTTGCCGAGGACGCTGCGATCCGAAGAAAGCGCCGGCGCCACCGAACGGCGGAAGCGCGCGATCGGAAGTGGCAGTCACTCGTAGCGTAGATTTTCAATCTGCCGTTTCGCCGAGTTGCACTGGGCAGGGCGTCGTGCAAGGCCCGACCGCTTACCTGCCGCAGCGCCTGCCGATCGACGTCCTGCGATGCAGCAAAGTGTCATCTGGACGGTGGAACAGATGAATCTGGAAAGCAGGAAGACAGGAACGGAGGGGAAAGCTCCGGTTTTGCTGTATTCCTGCTTTCCTGCTTTCCAAATACCCACTCCGGCCCGTGTTTTGATCAGCGCCAGCGCGACTCGGCAACGGCGGCCGTGCCTGCCACTCCGGATCGCACCCGACCGAAGCGATGGGGTTGAGTTGTACCCACACCTCGCGCATCGTCGTCTCCTACAGAATGACAATCCGAGGAACCTGGCGCAGCGGCGTGATGGCCATGACCCTTCTGGGCTTGGCCTTGTCGCTGACCTCGCCGTGTCTGGCGGAGCCCGCGGACGCCGGGGCGCCCGCCGCGCTCCAGGCCGACGCCAAGAAGATGTTCCAAGAGCAGGTCGCTCCGTTCGTGAAGAACTACTGCACGCGCTGCCATGGGCAGGACCGGCAGAAGGGCGGAATCAACTTCTCCCCCGCGCTCGGCAACCCGGGCACCGCCGAGTCCGCCAAACGATGGAAGCAGGCGGTCGCCAACGTGAAGGCGCACGACATGCCGCCGACGGATGCCAAACAGCAGCCGACGGACGAGGAGCGCCAGCAGTTCCTCGGCGGGATCAGCAAGATCAAGTATCTCAGCCCGAAGGATCCCGGTCTGTTCGTGATCCGTCGTCTGACCAAGGCCGAGTACGGCAACACCCTGCACGATCTTTTCGGCGTGTCGCCGACGATCGCCAAGGAGTTGCCGGATGAAGTGTCCGGCGAAGGCTACCTGAACACGTTGTCCCCCTTGCAATCGGAGCAGTATCTCAGCATCGCCAACGAGGTGCTGGACCAGGTCTTCGCCCCCAAAGGAGCGCCGTCGACCCCGGTGCAACGGCGTCTGTTCGGCCGACCGCACGGCGCCGGGACCGATCGGTGGACCGCGGCGAGGGACGTGGCCCGCTCGCTGGCCCGCAAGGCCTATCGCCGGCCTCCCACCGAGGCGGAACTGGATGTCCTGTCGAAGGTCTTCGAACTGGCGATGCAGAACCGCCTTTCCTACACCGACGCCCTGCGCCTGATGACCAAAGCGGTCCTGGTCTCGCCCCAGTTCCTGTTCATCACGCCCGCCGTGGAGGCCGTTCCCGGTCGCGACATCGTCCCGTTGGACGACCATCAGCTCGCGTCCCGGTTGTCCTATCTGCTGTGGGCCACGATGCCTGACGCCGAGTTGTCCGATCTGGCCGATCGCGGTCGGCTCCACGAGCCGACGGTCCTCAAGGCCCAGGTCAAGCGGTTGCTGAAGGACGGCCGTTCACGGGCCTTGTTCGACGGCTTCGGCGCGCAGTGGCTGGGTTTGGCGAGCTTGAAGACCAAGACGTTCGATCCCGTCCGGTTCCCCCAGATGACCGGAGCCATGCGATCGGCGATGTATGACGAGGCCCGCCTGTTCTTCGGCAGCATCGTGGACGAGAACCGGAGCGTCGTCGGCTTCGTGGATGCGCGATACACCTTCCTCAACGGCACCCTCGCTCCTATCTACGGATTGGAGAAGACCGTCACCGGACCCAAGATGCGCCGGGTGAAGCTCGCGGATGCCAACCGCGGCGGGATCCTGGCGATGCCCGGAGTCCTGGCCACCACCTCCTTCCCCAACCGCACCAGCCCGGTCAAACGCGGCGTGTGGGTGCTCGAACAAGTGCTGGGCGAAGAGGTGCCGCCGCCCCCGCCGAACATCCCGACCCTGGAGAAGCAGGACCAGAAGAAGGTCGCCGACCTGACCCTGCGCCAGCGCACCGAGCTCCACCGCACCGACGCCGTCTGCGCCAATTGCCACAAGCTGCTCGACCCGATCGGATTCGGACTGGAGAACTTCGATGCCATCGGACGCTGGCGCGCCCAGGACGACACCGGAGGGGCCATCGACGCCGCCGGCGAACTACCGGGAGGCAAACACTTCACCACGCCCAAGGAACTGAAAGCGATCATCGCCTCGCGGCAGGGCGACCTGGCGCGCAACCTGACCGAAAAGATGCTGGCCTATGCTCTGTGCCGTCAGTTGGAGGGCTATGACGAGGTCGTGGTGGACCGCCTGATGGAGACCATCGCCAAGGACGGCTATCGGATGCAGACGCTCATCACCGAGGTCGCCACCAGCTATCCGTTCACCCATCGTCGGGTCCAAGAAACCACCCCGCCCATTACCCATGAGAAATAGCACCCTGATCGATCGTCGCACCTGCCTGAAAGGCATCGGCGCCGCGCTGGCTCTCCCGCTCTTGGACACCATGGGCTGGGCCGATCCGGTCAAGGGCAAGGCCGTCCGACCGCCGGTCCGTCTCGGGTTCATGTACATGCCCCACGGCGTCATCATGGAGCAGTTCTGGCCCAAGGATCCGCAGAGCTTCCTGACGTCGCCACCGCCGGCCCTGGAATCGCTGCGCCCGGTGCTGGACCAGTGCCTGTTGATGAAGGGGATCTCCGGCGTGCCCATCGCTCCCTTCAATGGCGCGCCGCATGCCCTCGAGCTGTCGACATGGCTCACCGCGGCGCTGCCCGATGCGAACCGGCGCAACGAGATCCACATCGCCATCTCCGCCGACCAGGTCGCCGCCAACTACATCGGCCACCTCACCTCCTTGCCGTCCTTGGAACTGGCCACCATGCCGCAGACGCACAAGGAGAACCAGGAGGGGCTGAACGAGGGATACTACTCCCATTGCAGCTTCCGCTCGGCCAGCCAGGCCGTGCCCGCCGAGGTCAACCCGCGCAACGTGCTCGACCGGCTCTTCGGGAAGTCCGAACGATCGGGCAAGATCGCCAAGGAGGATCCCCTGGACCGGCAGATGTTGGACCTCGTCCTCGGCGGGGCCCGGGACCTTCGCCGCAAGCTGCCCCGGGACGACCAGCACAAGCTCGACGAATACCTGGACAGCGTTCGTAGCGTGGAACGCCGCATCGCCGCGATCGAGTATCGCCAGAAGGAGGCGGCCCTGGAAGCGGCCGGCGTGAGCGTGAGCAAGCGCGTCGCCTCGGATTCACCGCCCATCGCCATCAAGATCCCCGAGGGCGAGAAGCGCAGCGAGTACATGCAGGTGATGTGCGACCTCAACGTGCTGGCGTTCCAGACCGACACCACCCGGGTCAGCACCTACATCGGTTCCACGCCGAACGGGGTCTCGTATCCGGAGCTGGGGTTCGACGACGAGCACCACTCCCAGACCCACCACAACAACGAGGCCGACAAGCTCGGGAAGGTCGCGGCCATCACCGCCTTCAACATCGCCCAGTTCGCCCACATGGTGAAGAAGATGCACAGCTTGCGGGAAGGGGAGGGGACCCTGCTCGACAACTGCATCATGATGTGGGGTTCGGGCCTCGAGGACGGCAACAAGCACGCGCGGGAGAACCTGCCGTTCATCCTGGCCGGGAAGGGCGGGGGATCGCTGAAGACCGGCCGGTTCTTGGCCGACACCCGGGGCAACCAAGGCGACCTGCTCACCACGCTGCTCGGCTGCGCCGGCATCCCGCTGGACCGCCCGATCGGCATCGCCACAAAACAGATCACCGAGATGAAGGCGACGGTCTAGCCGCGACGGAATCCGCTCTCGATCGACCGCGGGGACGGCCGACACCGGACGCCCGAGACGGAACCGCGCCGTTAGATTCGGCCAACTCGACACCATCACCCCGGGCCAACTGCGCCAGTCCGAAAAACAGGCCGTCCCAGCTCGCTGCATAAGTGTCATAGTGCTCGCGCTATCACACTGATGCGCCACGCAGGTGCCCGGTGCGATGCTTATCCCGCATGTTCGCGCGTGCGTTCCGTGGGCGCGCCGGTGAACGGAGAGAAAATAGGTCGATCGCCAGAGACGATCCGCATCATCGGGAGAGGCTGCAGCGTGCTTCGACGCCCATGCTTCGCAGTCGCGGCGGGTGATGTTCCGCACCGCTAGCTGGCCGAAGTGGGGGAAAAGTTGGCGCATGGCCAGTTCGCGCCGGGTGGCAGAGCTCGGTTTGAGCTTCGCCTTGGCGACGGCAAACCAAGAGCGCCCCAACTCCGCGAACGTGACGTGTCGGGCAGCGGTGGGAGCGACCAAACGCTCCACCTTGCCGCGGTGTTCTGCCAAGAACCGGTTGGCCACGGCGCGGTCAGTGGTCTTGAGCGATCGGCGAAACTGCTTGCCTCCCCGTTTTGCGAGCGCGTAGTAAGCCCCAGAGCTTTGGTTGCGGTAGAGACACTCGGCCACTTTCACGAAGACTGTTTTTCGTGCGGCAGTGACCGGTTTAGGCGGTTCCGAAGGGGTAGCTTGCACGGCGAAACCCTACGGGTGACTAAAACGGGTGACAAAAGGGTGTTTTGAGCAGCAAAAGTCGGTTTCTAAATAATTGGAAACAAACCGGTCAAGCCAGTTTAGCTCAGTGGTAGAGCAACGGTTTTGTAAACCGTCGG